>JANNLG010000132.1:0-24717 GCA_031396695.1 Deltaproteobacteria bacterium | reverse complement strand
CTCAAGGACGAGCCGCACAAGAAGCCCGCGATCGAGAAGATGCAGAAGGAGATGTCGTACCACATCCTCGCGACGTTCGCGGACGCGTTCAAGCGCGGCCAGAAGGCGTTCGAGGAAGGGCGCCGTGTGAGCCCCGCGCGCGGACCGGTCGAGTGGCAGGGCGCCGACATCGCGCACCTCCAGCCCGTGGAAATGGAGCAGCTGCTCGCGAACACCGTCCTGAAGGAGTTCAAGATCCGGCTCGGCCGGCTCGGACTCGAGTACCAGACGCCGGCGGCCCCGTGAACCGAGACGTTCACGCGCTCGCGCCGGAGGAGTTTCTCGAGGAGGTCCACTCCTTCGAGTTCTGGCTCCACTCCGTCGAGGGGTATCTCGCCGACACCGAATTCGGTCACAGGCCTCACCCGCCCGAGACGGAGCTCCCTCCAGACCGGCGCGAGCGCTTGATCACGGCGCTGTGCAACTACTGCATCGGCGAGACCGCTGCGCTCGAGGGCGCGAGCGGTCTGATCGGCTTCGCGCCGAACCGTCAGACCAAGATCTTCCTGGCCACGCAGGTCGTGGACGAGGCGCGTCACCTGGAAGTGTTGATGCACCGGATGCGGGAGCTCGGCGTGACCGACCCCGAGAGCGAGATCCAACGCCGCGCCACGCGCACCCTGCCCGTCTTCCGGCGCCGGCTGCTCGAGCTGGTCGCGAGCAAGGACTGGGAGGCGGCGATCTTCGCGCAGAATGTGATCCTGGAGGCGATGGAGTTCGCCGCGTTCCAGGCCCACGCGCGCATCGCCGACCCGATCACGCGCCAGGTGCTCGAGGGCGTGATCAAAGACGAGCGCCGGCACATGGGCTTCGGCGAGAACGATCTGGGGCGGCGTCTCGAAGCTGCGCCGCACGTGCGCGCGCGCTTGCAGAAGGTGAAGGCGGAGCTCGACCCGCTCGTGCTCGAGACCTTCGAGGAGATGCTGGACGTGCTCGGCCTGCCGCGCTCCGAACGGCCCGAGCTGGGGCGAAACTACCTGGCGACGGTCGCGCGCCTGGGCTTCACCTCGTGAACGACACCGTACTGCGTGAGGCCGAGAGCCAGACAGGGCAGCCGCGCCAGCGCTTCATCCTGGAAGACACCGGCTTCGACGAGGTGCCCAAGAAGTACCGGCGCTTCTATCGCAGGCTCTCCGGTCCCGACGACGTGCTCGCGCTGAACGAGGTGATCTGCCCGGTGTGCAAGGTGGTGATCCGCTCCACGCGCGAGCTGCGGGAAGGGGACCGCGTCTACTGCATGCCGTGCATGTCGCGCCTGGTCGTGATGCGCAGCCACACGGGCCAGCTCGAGGCGAGCGTCGTTTACTGAAGCGGCCGGCTAGCGAGTCCGCGGAGCGGCGCGCGCTGATCGATTACCTGAAGACGCTCTAGCCATCGGATGGTGGCGGGCGTGTCCACCCACGTCGAATGACAGTCGCCGCTCGGGTTTGCCGATGCGGGGCTTGATGACGACGAAATCACCGTTGATCCGCCGGGTCGGGAGCGGATACAGCGCTTCCTGGAACGGCTTCTATCTGTACGACGAAGACTTGCAGCGCGTGCTCGCGCGCGTCGCCGAGCTGACCCGAAGTGCGGAATCGGACGAGCGCGGCAGCGAGTACGCGGCCGCCAAGCGCCGAGCCCGGAATCGCGACGCCGATGGCGTCGGGCGCTCGACCTCCGAGTAGCGCCGCCTCGCACTGCGACCGATCGCCTCAAGCGGCGGTCGAATGCCTCCGCGCGGCCGCCATTGCGCGGTACGGAGCTTGCTCTCCTTCGAGCCGTGCAACGAAGGAGTTCCGCCATGCAGAGCGTCGCCGAGCTGATGACCCCGAACCCGACGACGATCGAGCCGGAGGCCTCGGCGCTGGCCGCGCTCGACCTGATGGTCGACGCCGGCATCCGGCACCTGCCGGTCGTCGACGCGCGCGCGCGACTGGTCGGAGTGCTCTCGGTCGATGACCTGCGCGCCGCGCTGCCGTTCGCGGTGAACCTGCGTCACCCGCCGAGTCCGAACGAGCGCGAGATCGCACGCGATGTCCGCGTCGGCGAGGTCATGACCCACGGCCCACTCACGGTGACTCCAAATACGCCGATGTCCGAAGCCGCCGGCAAGCTCGCGCGCTTCCGGATCGGCTGCCTGCCGGTCGTCGAGGGCGGGCGCTTGGTCGGGATCCTGTCCGAGACCGACGTGCTGCTCGCGATCGCGGGCAAGGCCGAGGCACGCGCGGCGCACCCGGAGGACGCCCGCAAGCACGAGCTCGAACGACTCGTCGTGGATCTGCGCGCGGAGCGCACACGCATCCTGAGACGGCTCGGTCGCGTGCAGCAGATCGAGCGCGAGTCCACCGAGGAGCAGCGCGAGATCCCGATGGACGAGGCCGAACACGCCGCGCACGCGATCCAGCTCGCGGTCGACGAGCCGCTGGCCGCACTCTCCGCCAAGCGTCTCGACGCGCTCGATCACGCGCTGTTTCGCGCCTCGCAGGGACGGCTCGGCAGCTGCGAGAACTGCGAGAAGCCGATCTCGGTCGCACGCCTGCGCGCCCTGCCCGGCGCGGTCACCTGCGTGCGCTGCGCGCGCTCGGCGAACTGAATGGAGGCTCCGTGAACGCACCCGTTCGCGTTGGCGTGGGCGTGCTGATCGCCGCGCTCGCGCTCGCCCAACTGGTTCCGGTCGAGCGCGAGAATCCCGCCGTCGAAGCGGAGGTGCCGACCACCCCCGAGGCGCGCGCGCTGCTCGTGCGCGCCTGCTTCGACTGTCACTCGAACCAGGTCGTGTGGCCTTGGTACAGCCGGGTCGCCCCGGTGTCTTGGTTGGTCGCGAAGGACGTTCGCGAGGGCCGCGACGAGCTCAACTACTCCACCTGGTCGCGCTACGACGCGAAGAAGCAGCGCAAACTCCTGAAGGAAACGCTGAAGGAGGTGGATGAAGGGGAGATGCCGCTCTGGATCTACCTTCTGGGCCATCCCGAGGCGCGGATCTCCACCGCGGACCGCGCGCTGATCGAGCTCTGGGTCGCCGAACGCCTCGCAGCACTCGACGCCGGTCCGTGATCCCGCTACGGGATCACGCGACGTGGACAGCTCCGCCGGAAATCTCGCGCGCATCGAGCTCAAGCTCCGCGACGTAAACCAGCTCTTCCACACGCTCGACCCCTCGCCCTTCCGCGAGCGCTCGCTCGACGAAGGCGCCGAGGCGTTCATCGTGAGCTGGGCGCGAGATCTGCCGCACAAGGCCGACCTGGAGCTGCTCGTCCACCTTCCCGAGCGCGGCTCCGACGACGCGCTTCGCGCGCAGGTCGAAACCGCCGTCCGGAGCCATTTCCTGTACCTCGCGGAGGTGAAGCGCCGCGAGTTCCGGCAGCTGATGGCGCGCGGGCGCACGAGCCTGTTGATCGGGCTGACCTTCCTGGCCCTGTGCATGGTCATCGGCAACGCGCTGGCCGGTGTCGGCAGCTCGACGCTGCTCCAGTTCGGACGTGAAAGCCTGTTGATCGGCGGCTGGGTCGCGATGTGGCGGCCGATCGAGATCTTCCTGTACGACTGGTGGGGCGTGCGGCGACAAGAACGCGACTTCGAACGTCTGGGGCGGATGCCCGTGCGACTCGCCGGGCCCGGGTGAATCACGGCATGCCTCTTGCGACGACTCCTCGTGAAGACGAGGAGCGCGACCATGACGCACCGAGAAGAGCTGGAGGACCAGGTGACCTGCGCGGCCTGCGGAGCGCAGATTTCGCGGGCCGCAGAGAGGGGATTCGCCTTCGGCGAGTCCGGCGCGCTCTGCTTCGCGTGCGCGGAGCAGCGCGGCGGGCGCTACGACGCGGACCAGGATCGCTGGACGCGCGCGCCCTCGCTCACCGGGCTGCCGGTCGCCGACGATCCCGAGCGCTAGCGCTCGTCGCGCTGCTGCCGCTGCTGATCGGCGCCGCCGCGCGCGAGCAGGCGATCGATACGCTGCAGCCGGTGCTCGGCGCTCCGCGTGTCGCGGTGATCCAGGCGGGCGACACGCTGCTCGACGTCGCGCAGCGCGACCGGCTCGGCTTCGCACAGGTCGTGAACCTGAATCCAGGCGTGGACATCTGGGTGCCGGCGGCGGGAACGCGGATTCAGCTGCCCACCGAGTACATCCTGCCGAACGCGCCGCGCGAGGGACTGCTGATCAACCTGCCCGAGATGCGCCTGTTCGACTTCACGGCCGATCCGGAGCGCCCGACCGTGCTCTCGGTGGCGATCGGCGACGCGGTCGATCCCACGCCGGTGGGCGAGTTTCGGGTCGGTCAGAAGCGCGTGAACCCGCAATGGAACGTGCCCCAGTCGATCCGCGCCGAGCGACCGGATCTACCCGCGGTGGTTCCACCCGGACCCGACAATCCGCTGGGCGACCGCTGGCTCACTCTCGGGACGTCGAGCTACGGGATCCACGGCACCAACAACGTCTGGTCGATCGGCCGCAACGCGACACACGGCTGTGTGCGCCTCTACAACGATGACATGCGCGCGCTGTTCGACCGCACCCGCTCGGGTACGCGCGTGCGACTCGTATACCAGCCGGTGAAGCTCGGCCAGCGCAACGGCGTGCTCTACGTCGAAGCGCACCGCGACGAGTACGATCGCGCGCCCGACGCGCCCTCGGCCACGCTCGTGCACCTGATCGTGCTCGAGACGCTCGGAGTCATCGACGGAAGCACCATCGACCAGGAACGGGTACGCCGCGTGATCCAGGAAGCGCGCGGCGCACCCGTCCCGATCGGCAGACTCAAGACGAGTCCGTGAGGGTTGCGGCTAGCGGCCGCTCTTCGAGATCGACTTGTTGAAGATCGCCTCGCTCTTCCTCGCCGCCGCATCGGCATCGCCCGCGGCCGCTTGCGCCTGAGCCGCCGCTTGCTTGGCGGCGGCCTCGGCCGCGGCCGCGCGCTGCTCCGCGGCGGCGATGCGGCTATCCGTGCTTTTTGCCAGCGAATCGATCTTCGCGTCGAGCCGCTCGATGTCACCGCTCGTCGCGCACGCCGATAGTCCCAGTGCCAGCGCCGCGAACACCGCGACGACGCCTCGATTTGCTCTCATTCCGTCCTCCTGTCGAAGTTCCTGTCGAAGTGGGCGGCAACGGACCGTGCAATCCACACGCCTGACCGATGAGCCGACCTCGCCGACTCACGCTACTACGTGTGTCGTTCGCGCGCACGCGTGAGGCGATGCGCCGCGAACGTCGCCATCCGGCAGGGCACGCGAGTTGCTTCGTGGGAAGCAGAGGAGCCGTCGAATTGAAGAGCAAGCAGCCGAAGAAGGAATTGGCCGGAAAGCGCGGCGGGCGCCCGCAGGCGACGCGCCTCGAGAAGCAAGGCGACACCTATCGCAAGAAGGTGAAGAAGGTCGCAGCCAAGCTACCCGACGTGACGCTGTGTCCCGGGTGCAAGGCGGTCTACCGCGGCGGACGCTGGCGCTGGGCGAGCGTGGCCCGGCCTACGGGCACGCGGCGCGAGCTGTGCCCCGCCTGTCAGCGCATCCGCGACAAGTACCCCGCGGGCGAGGTCACGCTGCTCGGCGAGTTCGCACGCACGCACCGCGCAGAGGTGATCGGCGTCGTGCGCAATCTCGAGGCCAAGGAGAAGGCGGCCCACCCGCTGAACCGGCTGATGGAGATCCGCGACGAAGGCGACGCCGTCGTCGTCACCACGACCGACGTGCACCTCGCGCACGCGATCGGCGTCGCGCTGTTCCACGCCTACCGCGGCACGCTGCACGCCCCGTGGACCCAGGAAGGTGACCTGTTGCGCGTGCGCTGGGAGCGCTAACGGGCTTACGGCTTCGGCGCTGTGGCCGCGGCCGCTGGAAGCGCCTCTCGGATCGCCTCCCGCAGCTCGCGGATCGAAAACGGCTTGGAGAGCAGGCCGGCCGCTCCCGCAGCCGCGCCGTCCGCGCGAGTGCTGTCGCACGCGAACGAGGTCATCAGCACGATCGGCGTGCTCGAGCGGATCCGCCGCGCCGCGCGCGTGAAGGCGAGCCCGTCGCGCCGAGGCATGTGCACATCGCAAATGGCGATGGCGTACGGTCGGGCCTGCAGCGCGAACAGCCCCTGGTCGGCGTCGACCGCGGGCTCGGCGTCGAAGCCGGCGCAGTCGAGCATGCAGACGACCAGCTCACGCATCGCGGCGTCGTCGTCGATCACCAGCGCTCGGGGCCGGGACTCCATGCCCATGCCTTCCGTCGAGCAAGCGGCGTGCCGTCGATCCGGCACCCGCGCGCGCGTCGAGCCAACTCTTTTCGGTGTCGCGCAGGCGATTTCGCGCGACCTGCTCCATTCTGTCTCGCCGGAGGTGAGGAACGATGTCGATTCGCGACATTCTCTCGATCGGGCTGGTCACGGCGGCGCTCACGCTCGGCGGAGTCTCGCGCGCGGAGGATTCGCCCAAGCCGGCCGGCGAGCCGGGCGCGGCGGCGCAGGACTGCGCGCACCACATGAAGGCCATGCACAGCATGGGCTCCGACAAGCAGCGCGAGGCCTACTGCCACGCCCACAAGGACTGCATGAGCCACGACTGCGGCGGAATGGGCGCAATGTCGCACGAGCAGGGCCCCGTCGATCCCCCGGGGCCGAAGGCGAAGCCGAAGCAAACGCCGACGCCGCCGAAGAACTAGCGCGCCCGGGCGCCGCGGGGCGCCGGCTCGCCGAGCGCGAAGCGCTTGGCCAGGTCGGCGACCGACGAGCGCCAGCGCGGCTCGTCCGTATCCACGAGCGCGCGCGCGTCGGGAGGGAGTTCGTCGGGCGGCTCGAAGCCGGCCACGCTCGACGCGTAGAGCTCCGCTCCGGCGTCGGACGGATCGCGTCCCGCGCGCGTCCGCGCCGCGAGCCGCGCGCGCGCGACCGGCTCGGCGCTGCGCGTCTCGATCAGGAACGCGCGCAGCGCGTGATCGGCCGCCCATGTCCAGAGCTCGCGCCGGGTGCTCGCGCGCGCGTAGGTCGCGTCCAGGATCGCGACTCGGCCCGACAGCACCACCGGCGCGGCGCGCTCGAGCAGTCCGGCGTAGGCTGCCTCCGTACGCTCGTCGGTGTAGAGTTCCGAGTGGCCGCGCGCGTCGGCGGGCAGCTCGGCCTGCCGCTTGCGCACGCGGTCCGACGCGATCACCACCCCGCCGGTCGCGTCGGCGAGCGCCTGCGCGACGCTGCTCTTGCCCGAGCCGACGACGCCGGCCATGGCCACCACGCTGCCGCGGCGCGGATCCGCGAGCGCCGCTTCGGCGAGCCCGAGATGTTGCTCGGCGCTGCGCGTCGCCGCCGCCCGCTGCTCGGTCGGAACGGCCTCGTCGCGCGCGGCCAGGCAAGCCACCTTCGCGCGCACCGCCGCGCGATAGGCGATGAACAGGTCGACCACGCCGTACAGGTCGTAGTCGTCGCTTGACTCCGCGTAGCGGCGCAGCAGGCGCTCGCCCATATCGCGGCGCCCGCGGTACTCGAGATCCATGGCCAGGAACCCGATGTCGGAGGCCGCGTCGATCTGGCGGTAGTCGTCGCGAAACTCGAGACAGTCGATCACGAGCGGCGCGGCGTCGTCGCGTTCGAACCAGACGTGTGCGAGGTGCAGATCGCCGTGGCCGTCGACGACGCGGCCCGAAGCACGCCGTCGCTCGAAGCGCTGCGAGTGGCGCGCGAGCAGCGCCTCGGCGCGCGTGCCCGCGGCGCGCGCTCGCGCGCCGAACGGATCGGAACGAGCCACCTCGCCGAACGACTCGCGCACGGGGCCGGCGACGCGCGCGAGCCACGCTTCGGGCGCGATCGGCGCGGGCGCGCCCAGGCCGTTGCGCGCGTGGAATTCCGCGATGCGCGAGGCGATCGCGTCGACGTGCGACTCACCGAGCACTCCCCGCTCCAGCAGCGACAGAGCGTCGCGGCCGTCGGGCAGCCGCCGCATCACCACGCAATGCTCGGCTTCGATCGTGCCGGGCGCTGCCGGTGCGAGTCGGTCGCTCGGTGCGCCGAGGCGAAGCGCGCCCCCGACTCGCCCGATCGGCGCGATGCCGAGATACACGCCGTCCGCCAGGCGCCGGTTCAGGTGCAGCTCGCGCACCGAATCGGCGTTGCGCTCCGCGCGCGAGGAGAAATCGACGAAGCCGAAGCGCACGGCCTTGTGCAATTTGGTGACGCGCTCCGCAGTCAGGAACACGTGCGAGAGATGGGTCTGGATGTGCCGCACGCCGCGCGCCGCACTCGGATCGTCCGGATACGCCTCGGGCGTGGCTAGAAATGCGACCAGACCGGGTTCGAGCGGCTCCACTCTAGGGCCCCGCCGCGCCGGCGCGAAAGGGCACGGCGACCGCGATCTTGAGCTTGCGATCGGGCGGAAACTCGGACGGACTGGCCATCGCGTTTGCAACCGCGGTCTGCTCGGGACTCCACACGTTGCCCATGCGCGCGCCGAGCGCCGACAGCGTCTCGCCGCTGCGCACGGTCGCGATGCGCAGCACGTGCGCCGAGATCTCATTTCGATCCGCGGCGTCGAGCGGACGGAAACTCTTCGTCGTACCGGCGCAGAGCGGCGCGAAGCGATCGAAGCGCGCCTCCGCGGCCACGCACTCGACGCGGTAGATCTGTCCGCCGTGCGCGATCCAGGTGAAGAGCCCGCCCATCTTCCCCTGCTGCGTCGGCTGACTCATGCGCACCTGGTAGCCGCGTAACGCGCCGATCGAGACGGCGCCGTGCTCGAGCACGGGAATCTCCTGCTTGGCGAGCGCCTTTTGCGCCGCCGCGCGCGGATCGCTACCCGCGCCCGCGAGGCCGAGCTGGATCATCGCCGACTGGTCGGGCGCGACCGCGGCCACCGCGCTGGCCGAGTTCGCGGTGCGCCAGTCGGCCGGAAAGCGGATCCGGAAGTCGAGCACCGGCTGTCGGAACACGGTTCCTTCGAACAGGCCGCCGGCTGGATCCTCGTCGACGATCAGCCCGTCGAGCTTGCCGAGAAAGGCGGAGCGGTCGTGCGCGATCGGGTTCGCGCGCGCGCGCGCCAGCGTGCGCGCGCGGGCCCAGGCGCTCTCGACACGCTCCGGTGTCGCCGGGTGGGTGTCGAGAAAGGTCGGCATGCGCGCCTCTCCGAGCTGCAAGGTCGTTTCGCGCCCGAGCGTGGCCAGGAACTCGGCCATGCCCGCGGGATTCCAGCCGCCGTTCGCCGCCAGCGCCTGGCCGATCTCGTCGGCCTCGCGTTCCTGATCGCGGCTGTGCGCGGCCAGGAAGCCCGCGCCCGCGGTCTGGCCGAGCTGACCGACCATCTGCGCCGCCTCGGCGCCGCCCAACACCGCGGCCGCGAGCGTGCCGAGCACGGAGGCGACGCCGACCTGCTGCGCGCGCGCCTGCTGCCGCGCGTGGTGCCGCGCCGCGACGTGCCCGATCTCGTGGCCGATCACGTTCGCGAGCTCGTCCTCGGAGTTCGCGATCGCGAGCAGCCCGCGCGACACATAGATGTGACCGCCCGGCAGCGCGAAGGCGTTCGCCTCGGGCATGTCGACCACGTGGAAGTCGTAGGTCAGGTCCTTGCGCGGCGAGAGCGAGGCCAGGCGAGCGCCGAGCGCCTGCACATAGCCGACCAGCTCGGGATCGCGCACGAGCCCCATCTCTTGCTCGACCTGCTGCGCCGCACCCTTCCCGACCGCGACCTCGCGCTCGGTGGTGAGCGGCGCACAGGCCAGCACGACGCACGCGACGAGGCTCCGGCCCAGAATCTTCGCGGATCGAGCGGCTGCCATGTCGCAATCATGCCGCGAGTCTCCCGCGGCGTCGCGCCGCAAGCGCTCCGCTATGCTCGCGGACATGGACGAGAAGGACCCGTACGCGCTGCTCGGCGTGGCGCGAACCGCCACCGAGGACGAGATCCGCAAGGCGTACCGCAAGCTCGCCCGGAAGTTCCACCCCGACGTGAATCCGAACGACAGCAAGGCGGAGGACCGCTTCAAGGAGATCTCGCTCGCGTACGAGGTGCTGTCCGACAAGGAGAAGCGCGCGCGCTACGACGAGTTCGGCGCACAGAGCTACGCGGCGGGCTTCGATCCCGCGCAGGCGCGCGAGTACACGCGCTGGTCGCGCGGCGCGCGGCGCAGCCCGCTGCACGAGAGCCAGGCGGCGGACGTCGACATCGACATCGAGGACCTGCTCGGCGGAATCTTCGGCGGCGCGCGCCGCCCGCGCGGCCCCGCCAAGGGCGCCGACGCCGAGGGCGAGATCTCGATCGACTTGCTCGACGCGGTGCGCGGCGGCGAGGTGCGGGTGCAGGTCGCCGGACGCGGAACGCTGCGCGTGAAGATCCCCGCCGGCGCCGACGACGGCACGCGCATCCGTCTGGCCGGCCAGGGTGACCCGGGCGCGCTGGGCGGTCCACCGGGCGACCTGTATCTGACGCTGCACGTGCGGCCGCACGCGTTCTTCGAGCGCAAAGGCAGCGACCTCTCGCTCGACCTGCCGGTGACGCTGCCGGAGCTGGTGCTCGGCGCCTCGATCGAGGTGCCCACGCCCGACGGGCCGGTGACGATGAAGGTCCCGCCGCAATCCGCGAGCGGCCGCGTGCTGCGGCTGCGCGGCAAAGGCGCGCCGAAGCTCGGCGGATCCGAGCGCGGCGATCTCTACGTTCGGCTGGTCGCCGAGCTACCCGATCCCGCCGACCCGCGCCTCGAGGCGATCGCGAACGAACTCGCGCCGCTCTACGAAGGACGCGACGTGCGCGCAAAGCTGAAGGCGGGGTCATGACTTATTACACGCGCAGACAGATCGTCGAGCTGCTCGAGATCGACGAGGGGTTCCTGATCTCGCTCGAGCGCGAGGACATCGTGTTGCGCGACGCGCCGCCCGAGGCCGAGGGCGAATTTTCCGAGCGCATGCTCGAGCGCGCACGCGTGGCGCAGAACCTGGTGCACGATCTCGAAGTGAACTTGCCGGGTGTCGCGGTGATCGTGCGCCTGCGCGAGGAGATGGTCGGCCTGCGCCGGCACATGGAGGACCTGCTGACGCAGCTCGGTCAGAAGCCGCGCACGCGCTAGGCCGGGTCGGAACGCCACAGACGCGGGCGGAATGCCGCGCGACCGACGGCCTCGCGGCTTGACATCCTTCGATCGCGGTTCAGAGTGCGCCTGGGTATGAGCGCGAAGCACGATCTGAAGACGCGCCTTGCGTTCTTGGAGCTGGGCGACGAGGACGTCGAGCATCTGCGCCGCCTCCGGCCCGTGCTGGAGAAGCACGCAGACAGCTTCGTCGCGGCCTTCTACCGGCACCTGCTCTCGTTCGAGGCGACGAACAAGCTGCTGGCGGACCCGGACGTGAAGCATCGCCTTCTCGGCCAGCAGCGCGACTATCTGATCTCGCTCGCGACCGCCTCGATCGACGAGACCTATCTCGCCACCCGGCGCGCAATCGGCACCACGCACGTGCGCGTCGGACTGGAGCCGCGCTGGTATCTGGGCGCCTACTCACTCTATCTGCGGCTGCTCGTCCCGGTGATCTCCGAGCACTTTCGCGCCAGCCCGGCGATGGCCGAGCGGATCGTGATCTCGCTGCAGAAGCGGCTCATGCTCGACGCGCAGATCGCGATGGAGTCGTACATCGGGCTGCGCGAGGAGCGGCTCGAGTTCTCCAACCGCGAGCTGGCCGCCGCCACGCGCGAGATGGGACAGCGCTACGAGCTCGAGCACGAGCGCCTGCGCGAAACCTCGGCGCGCGCGCGCGCCGCCGAGGAGCTGGCCTCGATCGCGACCATCATCGCGGGGCTCGCGCACGAGATCGGCACGCCGATGAGCGTGATCCAGGGTCACGCAGAGCTGCTCGAATCGTCCGTCAGCGACGAGCGCGGGCGCCACCGGCTGCGCACCATCCGCGAGCAGATCGAGCGCATCTCCGAGATCATCAAGACGCTGCTCAACATGGCGCGGCCGCACGAGAAGGAGCACGTGCCGGTCGAGCTCACCAGCATCGTGCGCCAGACGCTCGCATTCCTCTCCGAGAAGCTGCGCGCGCATCGGATCTCGAGCAGCCTCGATCTGCCGGCGCGCGCGACCCTGCGCGGCAATCACGACAAGCTGCAGCAGCTCTTCATCAACCTGGTCATGAATGCGATCGACGCGATGCCCGACGGCGGGACGCTCTCGATCTCGGTCCGAGCGGTCGGCGCGGACACGCTCGACGTGCGCGTGGCGGACACGGGGCACGGCATGCCGACCGAAGTCGCCGCGCGTGTGTTCGAACCGTTCTTCACCACCAAGCCGGCCGGCCGCGGCAGCGGCCTGGGCCTGATCGTGGCCAAGGGCATCGTCTCCGATCACGGCGGGACGATCCAGGTCGCCAGCACTCCCGGGCTAGGCACCGAGTTCAAGCTCGTGCTTCCCGCCTGCGCCGATCAGTCCGAGGCGTCCTCGAACTCCGGAGCGTAGGCGGCGCGCAGGAGATCGCTCTCGGTGACGAGTCCGATCATCTCGTCGCCGTTTCGTCCGGCCCGGACCACGGGCAGGCAGCCGATCTTGAGCCGCAGCATGCGCCGAGCGGCGTCGCCGAGGGTCAGGTTCTCGGTGGCGGTGTACGGCTCTCGCTGCATCACCGCGGAGATCGGGATGCGGCGCAAGTGCTCCACTCGTTCGACGCCGTCGCACGTCTCCAAGCGCGCGATCGAGGCGTCGAGCACGTCGCGGTGGGAAAGCACGCCGACCAAGCGGCCGGAGTCCACGACCGGCAGGTGGCGGATCCGGGCCAGCCGCATGATCCGATCCGCTTCGAGCAGGCTCTCCTCGGGGGCCACGCTGACGTAGTTCGTGCGCATCAGCGAGCGGACTGTTGCTTCGGCTCGGTCGGCGCGAGCGCGTGTTTCCATCGCGCGATCGTTTTGCACGCCGCGTGCCGCCGAAGCCGCTAGGCCCCCCACCACGATCGGTCGGTTAAAATGTGACTTTGTGGCACAATGCGGCCAAACGGCGCAGCGCCGTGTCATGCCGATCGGTGGATGAGGCCGAACCGCTGGCACGGCCTCTGCTATTCGGAGCGGACATGGGAGAACCTCGGACGGTCCTGGTCGTCGACGATGAACCCGCGATGCGGGAGATGCTGGTCTCGCTGCTCGAGGAGGAGAGGATCCGAGCGCGTGGTGCTGCCAGCGCCGATGAAGCGATCGAGTGCACCCGCGAGACCGACTTCGACGCCATCGTCTCCGACATCCGAATGCCCGGGCGCGACGGCATCGCGCTGCTGGCGGAGCTGCGCCAGTCGCGGCCCGAGACGCCGGTGATCCTGATGACGGCGTTCGGCAGCATCGACTCGGCGGTCGACGCGATGCGCAGCGGCGCGTTCGACTACATCACCAAGCCCTTCAAGCGCGGCGCGGTGATCGCGTCGCTCGAGCGGGCCTTCGAGCTCCGGGCGCTCGAGCAGGAGAACCGCCGCCTGCGCCGCGCGCTCGACAAGACCTCCGCGTTCGGCGATCTGATCGGCGCGAGCCCCGCGATGCACGAAATCTTCGCGCTGATCCGCAAGATCTCGTCGAGCCGCTCGAACGTGCTGATCACCGGCGAGAGCGGCACCGGCAAGGAAGTCGTCGCGCGCACGATCCACTTCACCGGCGCGCGCGGCCAGGCGCCGTTCGTGCCGATCAACTGCACCGCCATGCCCGAGGGCCTGCTCGAGAGCGAGCTGTTCGGCCACGTGCGCGGCGCGTTCACCGGCGCCCATGCGACCAAGCGCGGCCTGTTCGAGGAAGCGAACGGCGGCACGATCTTCCTCGACGAGATCGGCGACATGAGCCCCGCCCTGCAGAGCAAGCTCCTGCGCGTGCTCCAGGACCAGGAGATCCGACCGGTCGGCGGCAACAAGGCGGTTCGCGTCGACGTGCGCGTGGTCGCGGCGACCAACAAAGACCTGAAGAAGGAGATCGCAGAGGGCCGCTTCCGGCAAGACCTCTTCTACCGGCTGAACGTGATCGCGATTCACATCCCGGCGCTGCGCGAACGCCCCGAGGACATTCCGCCGCTCGCGCTGGCCTTCCTTGCGAGGCACGCGCCCGGCCGCCGAGTCACCCTCTCGCACGGCGCGCTCGAGCGGATCAAGCATCAGCTTTGGGAAGGCAACGCGCGCGAGCTCGAGAACGCGCTCGAGCGGGCGCTGCTGCTGGCCTCGGGCGACGAGATCCAGGTGGCCGATCTGCCCTCCGGCACGGAGTCGAAGGGGCGCGACGGCGAGACCGAGCGGCCCGAGCGCGCGCTGCTCGCGACCGCGCTGGAAAAACAGATGTCCCTGCGCGAGCTCTCCGACTTGTACACCGACCGGATCCTCGATCTGGTGCATGGCAACAAGGTTCGCGCAGCTCGTATACTGGGAATCAACCGGCGTACGTTGTACCGGCGGGGTGAAAGCCGACACCGCGAAGCGGCGCGTAGCGTCACCAGGGAGACTCACTGATGCTGATCAAGAAGATCCTCGTGCCGACGGACTTCTCGGAGCACGCCGACAAGGCGATCGAGACGGCCGAGGCGCTGGCCAAGCCACTCGGCGCCGAGATCCACCTGCTGCACGTGCTGCACTTGCCGGTTCAGGCCGTCTCGCCCGAGATGGCGGTGGTGCCGGTCGGCTTCTGGCAGGACCTGCGAGCCTTCGCGCAGCGCAAGCTCGACGCGTCGCGCGCGGCGATCGAGAAGGTCGGTGTGCGCTGCAGCGCCGAGATCATCGAGGACATCCCCGGCTACGCGGTCGCCTCCGCGGCCAAGCGCGCAAACGCGGACCTGATCGTGATGGGCAGCCGCGGGCTCACCGGCCTGAAGCACGCGCTGCTCGGCTCGGTCGCGGAGCGCACCGTGCGCACGGCTCCGTGTCCGGTGCTGACGGTGAAGCACGAGGACCCGGGCACGCTGAAGCTGCGCACGATCCTGGTTCCGATGGATTTCTCACCCGCGTCGCACAAGGCGCTCGAGATCGCGAAGGAGCTCGCCAAGTCCGCGGGTCCCGCGCACCTGATCCTCGTGCACGCGTACTACGTTCCGATCGAGCTCGAGCAGTTCCTGATCCAGCAGGGCGACCCGGTGCTCGAGCGGCTGTCGGAGTCCGTGACCAAGGATCTCGAGAAGATCCTGACCGGCTTGCAGGACGCCGGCATCTCGTCGGAATACGTGGCCAACCGCGGCGCGCCCGAGCGCCTGATCGTCGACCTCGCGAAGCAGAAGCACGCGGATCTGATCGTGATGGGAACTCACGGCCGACGCGGGCTCGCGCACATGCTGCTCGGCAGCGTCGCGGAGCGCGTCGTGCGCACCGCCGAGTGCCCGGTCATGACGGTGGCGGAGAAGAAGGGCTAGAGGCTCAGCCGAACTTGCCGCGGATGTAGTCTTCGGTCGCACGGACGCGCGGCTTCACGAACAGCTCGCCCGTCTCGCCGAACTCGATCACGCGGCCGAGATACATGAACGCGGTGTAGTCGGAGACGCGCGCCGCCTGCTGCATGTTGTGCGTGACGATCACGATCGTGTAGCGGTCGGCGAGCCCGCGCATGAGCTCTTCGATCACCTGCGTCGCGATCGGATCGAGCGCGGAGCACGGCTCGTCGAGCAGGATCACTTCGGGTTCGACCGCGATTGCGCGCGCGATGCAGAGCCGCTGCTGCTGTCCGCCCGACAGCCCGAGCGCGCTCTCGCGCAGGCGGTCCTTCACTTCGCCCCACAAACCCGCGCTCACCAGACTGCGCTCGACGATTTCGTCGAGCTCGGAGCGCGCGCCGATGCCGTGGATCCGGCAACCGTACGCGACGTTCTCGTAGATCGACTTCGGGAACGGGTTCGATTTCTGGAACACCATGCCGATACGCCGGCGCAGCGCGAACACGTCGACCTCGGGATCGAAGATGCTGCGATCGTGGAACAAGAGCTGTCCCTCCACGCGCACCCCGTCGATCAAGTCGTGCATGCGGTTGATGCAGCGCAGAAGCGTGGACTTGCCGCAGCCCGACGGCCCGATCAGCGCGGTGATCTTGCGCTCGGGAATATCGAGGCTGATCTCCTTCAGCGCCTGCGTCGCGCCGTACCAGAGCGAGAGTTCCTTCACGCGCAGGACGGCCTTCTCGAACTCGGGGAGTCGGGCGAGCTCGGGGCTCTGTGCCGGCTGCGTCATCAGATCGCGCTCCCGGCGTATTTCCGCCGCAGATGGTTGCGCACAAGGATCGCCGTCAGGTTGGTCGACAGCACGACCAGGATCAAGAGCAGCGCGGTCGCGAACACCAGCGGCCGCACGGCCTCGATGTTCGGACTCTGGAAGCCCACGTCGTAGATGTGGAAGCCCAGGTGCATGAACTTCCGCTCCAGGTGCAGGAACGGGAACTCGCCGTCGAGCGGCAGACTGGGCGCGAGCTTGACCATGCCCACGATCATGAGCGGGGCGACTTCACCGGCCGCGCGCGCCATCGCCAGGATCAAGCCGGTCAGCACGCCCGGCAGCGCGGCGGGCAGGACGACACGCAGAAGTGTTTCGAACTTGGTCGCGCCCAGCGCCAGCGATCCCTCGCGCACCACGCGCGGTACGGCCGCCAGGCCTTCCTCGGTCGCGACCACCACCACGGGCACGGTCAGCAGCGCGAGCGTCAGGCTGGCCCACAGGATTCCGCCCGTGCCGAAGGTCGGCGTCGGCAGCCGGTCCGCGAAGAAGAGCGAGTCGAGCGAGCCCCCCACGAGATACACGAAGAAACCGAGACCGAAGACTCCGAACACGATCGAAGGCACGCCCGCGAGGCTGTTCACGGCGATGCGCACCGCCCGCACCACGATGCCCTGGCGCGCGTACTCGCGCAGGTAGAGCGCGGTCAGTACACCGAACGGTGCCACGGCGAGGCTCGTGAGCATGACCATCAGCACCGTACCGAAGATCGCGGGAAAGATGCCGCCCTCCGTGTTCGACTCGCGCGGCTCGCCGGCCAGGAACTCCCAAAGCCGCGAGCCGTAGAGCGCGAACTTGCCGCGCGCGCCGAGCGCGTTCGCGCGCACCGCGCGCACCACCTGCGAGAGCGGGATCGCCTTCTCGCGCCCGTCGGCCGTGCGCATGACCAGCACGTCCGCGAGCAGCTCCGCCTCGCGCGCGGAGAGCGCCGATGCGGCCTCCTCGTAGCGGACCTGCAGCTCGTTCGTGTCGCGGCCCTCGCGCCGCAGGCGCTCGATCTGGCCGTTGAGACCGCGAATCTCCGCCGCGAGCGCATCGACTTTGGCCGCGCGCGAAGCTCGGTTCTCGCGCAACAGCTCCGGAAGCGCGGCCCAGACCGGCTCCGTGCCCTCGACGCGAACGCTCTCGCCGTTTCGGATCGCGACCGGGAAGCCGTAGAAGCGGCCCCACTCCTCGCGCTCGAGCACGCCCGCGTCGCTCGGCCACGACTCGCCCGTCACCTGCGAAGCGTCGATCCAGCGGAAGTCGGAGCCGCCGAGGTCGCGGTTGCCGACAGCCACGCGCCAGCGCTCGCGCGGCTGGCCGCTCTCATCGCTGTCGAGCTCGCGATCCGCGATCTCGCCGAGCAGCGTGGTTCCATCGCTCTGCACGAGCGCCGCGATGTCGGCCTGCCAGAAGTGACCGAGCCCGTTCACGGCGACCAACGCGACCAGCCCGCCGACCAGCAAAAGGTTCGCGGCCAATGCGCCGGCGGTGAGCGAGATCATCGCATCGCCGCCGAACCCGCGTCGCAGTCCGAAGGCCACTTTCAGTTCCCCGAGTATCGACGCCGCAGACTCTCGCGCACGAGGTCGGCGGCGGTGTTCAGGACGAACGTGACCATGAACAGCAGCAGCGCGGAGAGGAACAGCACGCGGTACAGCGTCGCGCCGTGCGGCGCCTCGGGAATCTCCACCGCGATGTTCGCGGACAGGGAGCGGAAGCCGTCGAACGGGCTCCAGCCCAGCAGCGGTGTGTTGCCGGTCGCCATCAGCACGATCATGGTCTCGCCCACCGCGCGGCCGAAGCCGATCATGACCGCGGCGAACAAGCCCGGGCTCGCGGCCGGCAGCACGACACGCGCGAGTGTCTGCCAGCGGGTGGCACCGAGCGCGAGCGAGGCCGCGGTCAGCGTCTTGGGCACGTTCGAGAGCGACTCCTCGGCGATCGCGAAAATGATCGGAATCACGGCGAAGGCCATCGCGATGCCGGCCACGACCGCGTTGCGCTGGTCGTAGGCGAGGCCGGTCGTCGCTTGTAGCCAGGCCCCGAAGTCGCCGCCGAAGACCATCCCCTCGACCGCGCCCGAGAGCACGATCGACACGCCCGCGCCGGCCGCGAGCAGTGCGGCGGCGAGCGCGACCTCGGTGCCCGGCGGAAGTCGACCGCGAAGTCGCGCCGGGAGCGCGCGGAACGCGGCGCCCGCGGCGAGTGCGAGTAGCGGCGATGCCACCAGCAGGAGCAGCAGTCCCGGGAAGTAGCGCTCCAGGCGCGGAGCGAGCCAGAGCCCGGCCAGGAAGCCGAGCACGACACTGGGCAGTGACGCCATGATCTCGACGATCGGCTTCACCCAGCGCTGCAGGCGCGGATCCATCAGCTGCGAGGTGTAGAGCGCGCCGAGGATGCCGAGCGGAATGGCGAAGAACAGCGCGTAGAACGTGCCCTTCAGCGTGCCGACCGCGAGCGGCGTGAGCGAGAGCTTCGGCTCGAACTCCTCGGATCCGCCGGTCGACTGCCAGACCCAGGTCGGCTCCGGGTAGTCCTCGTACCAGATCGGCGCCGCAAGCCCCGCGATCGATGTCTCCGGATGCGGATTGCGCACGTCGAAAGCGCGAACGCCGTTCGCGGACGCGACGAACAGCGCGTCGCCGCGCGGCGCGAGCACCGCCGCGACCGCGGCTTCGCCGGCCGCTTTGCCGCGCCAGAGCGTGCGCTCCGAAGTGGAGTGGTACAACCCGAGCGAGCCGTCCGCGGACAGCGCCGCAAACGTGCGCTTGCGCCACGACGGCGCGATCGCGCGAATCTCCGAACCCTGCGAGGAAATCTCGTGCGCGCGCACCAGCTCCGCGTGCGCGCGTCCGGACTGCACGCGGAACCAGATCGACAGGTCTCCGTTCGCGTTGCCGACCACCACGCTGCGGCCGCCCACGAGCAGCGAGAGCGCGCTGATCGGCGCGCCGGTCTGCGAGATTCGCGGCGTGCGCACACCGTCTTCGGCGATCTCCCACCAGTACAGCCCACCGCGCGCGTCGGCGCCGTAGAGCTGGCGCTGGTCGGAGTCGAGCACGAGCCGGGTGACACCCTCCGGTGACGGTATCTGGAAGCGCGCGAGCTGCTCGTCCCGCTCGCCGGTGAAGTCGTTCACGCGAACCGTTCGGCGCACGACGACCAACGTCGAGTCGGATAGCACCGCCGCGGCCGCCGAGCCGCTGGCGCGCGCGCGCGCCGAGAACGCGACCACGGTGGCGTCGGCGGGCTCGAGCGGAAGCTCGACGGGCGTGCCGAGCACCGCGCTGACCGTCCGCGCGTTGGCCTCGCCGTAGTCGACGCGCCAATCGACTGGCACGACGATCACGCGTCCGTCGCCGAGCAGCGCCGAGAAGGTCGGCTCGCCGGGTGCATCGCCGACGTCCAGGATTTCGCCGGCGACCGGAAATGGCAGCGTGGCCTGCACGGCGCCGCTCTCGGCATCGAGCACAGTCACGCGGCCGTCCGCCGCGACGCTCGCCAGGCGCGCGAGCGAGGCGTCGGCGAGCAAAAGCTCGGGCGGCCCGGCCGAGGCGGAGAGCGCGCGCGGCTCCGAGACGTTCGCGCCGCGGAACAGCGGTGCGACCTCGACCAGCAGGAACGCGAGGATCCCGACCAGCGAGAACACGACCGCGAACCCGCCGGCGCGCACGAGCACCGCCGCGCTGCGATCGAGCAGCAGCCGACCCCGCGACGTCGCCACCGGAAACGCCGAGGGGTTCGGCGCGGCGGCTTCGGGCGGCGGCTCGAGTCGTGGAGCCGGCTGCATCGTCCCCTACTCGAGCTTCGCGAGCTCTTGCGCGATGACCCCGGCCTTGAGCGGCAGATAGCCGTCCTTCAGCACGATCTCCTGGCCCTCGCGCGAGAGCACGAAGCGCAGGAACTGGGCGGTGAGCGGATCGAGCGGCTTGCCCGGAGCGCGGTTCACGTACACGTACAGGAATCGCGCGAGCGGGTATTTGCCCGCGTAGACCTCTTCGGGATCGGTGCTGGCGAAGGGCGACTTCGCGTCCTTCGCGAGCGCGAGCGCCTTCACGCCCGAGGTCTTGTAGCCGAGGCCGCTGTAGCCGATGCCGAGCTTGTCCTCGGTCACGCCCTGCACCACCGATGCGGAGCCCGGCTGCTCCTTCACGGTGTCGCGGTAGTCGCCGCCGCACAACGCGACTTCCTTGAAGTAGCCGTACGTGCCCGACGCGGAGTTGCGGCCGTACAGCCGGATCGGTTGCGTCGCCAGTGAGCCCTGCACGCCCACCGCGTTCCAGCCATCGAGCGGCGCGGGTTCGCCGCAGCGGCGCGACTTCGAGAAGATCGCGTCCACCTGCGGGAGCGTCAGCTTCTCGAGCGGGTTGTCCTTGTTCACGTACACGGCGAGCGCGTCGACCGCGACACGGATCTGCGTGGGCGGGTAGCCGAACTTCTTCTCGAACGCGTCGAGCTCGTCGGGCTTCATCGCGCGGCTCATCGGGCCCAGTTGCGCGGTGGCCTCGATCAGCGCGGGCGGCGCGGTCGACGATCCCTTGCCTTCGACCTGCACTCGTACACTCGGATAGGCGGCGCTGAACGACTCCGCCCAGAACGTCATCAGGTTGTTCAAGGTGTCCGAGCCGATCGAGCTCAGATTGCCGGCCACTCCACTCACCTTGGCGTAGGCGGGAACGGCGGAGTCGACGCTGGCCTCGGACGCCTGCACGAGCTGCGGAGCCGCCACCATGGCCGCCGCCGCGAACGCGATCCGGAACGCAAGACGCTTCATCTGGGCACTCACCTCCATCGATTCGCGCCGCAGAATGGGTCGGCCGAGTGTCACGGCCGAGTCGCCCGTTTGACGTTTCGGTGACGAATCGTTTCCCGGAATCGCTGCCGCGCCGTCACAGATTCGACACGCGGGGCCACCAGGACCGGGCTATGCTCCCCTCGGTGAATGGGAAGCCCTCGACCAAATCGGAGTCGACGATCGACGGCCTGCGCGAGCTGATCCTGCGCATGGGGGCGCTCGCCGAGGCCATTCTGGCCAAATCCCTAATCTGCGTCGCGAATCGCGACCGCGCGCTCGGCCTGTCGGTGCAGAGCGACGATCTCGAGATCGACCGGCTCGACGTGGCGATCGACGACGCGATCCTGCGCGCGCTCGCGCTGCAGGCGCCGGTGGCCGAGGACCTTCGCCAGGTGATCGCGATCAAGACCATGGCGACCGACCTCGAACGGATCGGCGACATCTCGCGCAACATCGCCAAAAGCGGCATGCGCCTGGCGGAGCGGCCGCACACTCCGTTTCCCGCGCGGCTCGAGCGGCTGCAGAACGAGGCCAGCCGCCAGCTGCGCGCCGCGCTCGACAGCTTTCAGGCGCTCGACGCCGATGCGGCCCGGGCCGTGATCGCCGGCGACGATCGCGTCGACGAGCTGCAGGACGCGCTGGTGCGCGAGCTGATCGACGGCATGGAGCGCGAACCCACGACCGCCGCGCAGGCCGTCGACGTGATCTTCATCGCCGAGAGCCTCGAGCGTGTGGGCGATCACGCGACCAACGTGGCCGAGGACGTGATCCTGGCCGTCGAGGCGCGCAACGTGAAGCACGCCGAGAAACTCGCGCGGCGCGCGCACGGGAGCTGACGATGGGAGCGCGAATTCTCGCGATCGACGACGAGCCGGATCTGCTCGAGCTGGTCCGGGTCGGACTCACGCAAGCGGGCTACGTGGTCGAGACCGCCGGCACCGGCAACGAAGCGCTGGCGGCGCTCCGGCGCGCGCCGCCCGATCTGATCCTGCTCGACGTGATGCTGCCCGACCTGACCGGCACGGAGCTGTGCTCGCGCATCCGCGCGGACCAGCGGCTGGCCGCGGTGCCGATCATCATGCTCACCGCCAAGTCCGAGGAGATCGATCGCGTGGTCGGGCTCGAAGTGGGCGCAGACGACTACGTGACCAAGCCCTTCAGCCCGCGCGAACTGGCCCTGCGCGTGCGCGCGGTGCTGCGCAGGCGCGCGCCGTCGGGCGAGCGCGTGCGCGTGGTCGAGCACGGCAGCTTGCGCGTCGATCCGGAATCGCATCGCGCGAGCGTGTCGGGCCACGAGATCGTGCTCACCGCCAAGGAGTTCCAGCTCCTGCTCGCGCTGATGACCCGACCCGGTCGAGTGATGACGCGCGAGCGATTGCTCGACGAGGTCTGGGGCTCCGACATCACCGTGACCTCGCGCACGATCGACACGCACCTGAAGCGCCTTCGCGAGAAGCTCGGCGAAGCCGGTTCGCTGGTCGAGACCGTGCGCGGCGTCGGCTACCGCTTCGCCGAGTAGCGGCCGGCGAGCGCCGCACGTGCCCAGGATTCAGCGACGACTGATGCTGGCGCTGGCGGCGCTGGTCGTCGCCGTCAGCGCAGTCGCGGGCTTCTGGGCCGATCGCTCGCTGCGCGCGCGCGAGCTCGCGCACATCGAGTCGTGGCTCGGCTCGAGCGCGCGCACCGTCGCCGAGCTCGCGCGCGACCTGCCCTTCGACCTCGCGCACGAACGCGAGCTCTCCGAGCTCGCGCTTCGCGCGGCGGCCTCGACGAGCGCGCGTGTCACGCTGATCGCGCCCGATGGAACGGTGGTGGCCGACTCCGACGTGCGCTCTGAAGATCTTGCGAGCATCGCGAACCACGCGACCCGCCCGGAAGTGGCTGCCGCGCTCTCGGGTCAGGCCGGCTCGAACACCCGCCACAGCGAAACCATCGGCCGCGACTATCTGTACGTCGGTGTTCCGCGCGAGCCTCCGGCACCGTCCGGTGTCGTGCGCGTCGCGGCGGACCTCGGCTCGGTCGACCGGGCCATCGGCGGACTGCGCTCTGCTTTGCTGGCGGGTTTGGTGCTCGCGCTGGTCGCGTCGCTCGTGCTCTCGTACTTCTTGTCGCGCGCGCTTCTGCGGCCGCTGTGGGCGTTTCACGCGGCGCTCGCGGGCCTGGCGGCGGGGGAGCTCGGCGCGCGCGTGCGCTGGCGCTCGAACGACGAGCTCGGCGATCTCGCGCGCGCCTTCGACGGAATGGCGGAGGACCTCGGGCAGAGCCACGCCGCGATCGTCGCCGAGCGCGACCGGCTCGCCGCGGTGCTCTCGGTGATGGTCGAGGGTGTGCTGGTGGTCGACGCCGACGAGCGCATCGTGCTCGCCAATCCGCGCCTGCGCGAGCTGCTCGGAATCCGAGGCGAAATCGAGGGTCTGCGGCCGCTCGCAGCGGTGCGCAACGCCGACGTCGACGACGCGCTGCGCGCCGCGCTGGCCGAGAGTCAGCCCGTGCACCGCGAGATCGCGCTCGCGGGCGTGGAGCGGCGCGTGCTCGCCGTGCACGCCGCGAGCTTCGCGATCGGGGACTCCAAGGGCGCCGTGGCGGTCTTCCACGACATGACCGAGGTGCGGCGCCTCGAGACCGTGCGGCGCGACTTCGTCGCCAACGCCTCGCACGAGATCAAGACGCCGCTGACCGCGATCCGCGGCTTCGCCGAGACCCTGCTCTCGAACGACCTGCCGCCGCGCGACGCGCGCAACTACCTCGAGATCATCCTGCGCCACAGCGAACGCCTCTCGCGCCTGGTCGAGGACCTGCTCGAGCTCTCGCGACTGGAGAGCGGCAAGTTCACGCTCGAGCCCGAAGCGCTCGACCTGGGCGTGCTCGTCGCCAAACTGTGTCGCGAGCTCGAGCCGCGCCTGCGCGAACGCGGCGTCTCTGTTCGCGTCGCCGCGGACGGCGCGCCGCGCGCGTTCGCCGACACGCGAGCGGTCGAGCAGATCCTGCAGAACCTGCTCGACAACGCGCTCAAGTACTCCGACCCCGATCGCGAGATCGAGGTGCGCGTGCGGGCGGATGGCCGAGACGTTCGCGTCGACGTCGCCGACCAGGGCATCGGCATCCCCGAGGCCGATCGCGCGCGCATCTTCGAGCGCTTCTACCGGGTCGACCGCGGCCGCTCGCGCGAGCAGGGCGGTACGGGCCTCGGCCTGTCGATCGTGAAGCACCTGGTGCAGGCATCCGGCGGCGATGTCTGGGTCGAGAGCACGCCCGGCGTCGGCTCCACGTTTTCCTTCACGCTGCCATCGAACTTCACACGGTCGTAACCCGTTCGCCCTGAAATTTCACACGCGCCCCGATAGCCTCGCGCTTGTGGATCGCAAACACAGGGAGAGGTGCGATGGAACGAATTGGGGTAATTGGCGCGCTTTTGCTCACGTTTCTGGCCGGGACCGTGGCGTCTGCAAGATCGGCTCGAGCCGATGAGAGCAACGCCGTCGAAGACATCGTCGCGGTACTGCAGCAGAAAGGCCTGATCGACGAGGCCACGGGCGAAGAGATACTCGCCAAGCAGGAACGCTCCGACGCCAAGCAGGCGGCCGCGAAGCCGCCCGTCTCCGCCGCGTCGCTGACCGAAGGCTTCGTGTGGAACGGCGACTTCCGTCTGCGCGACGAACAGTTCTGGTACGGGCGCGCGTTCGGCGGCACGGCGGACGACGACAATCGCTTCCGCTATCGCGCGCGCCTCGGCTTCACCAAGCAGGTGAACTCGTGGGCGCTGGTCGGC
>JANNLG010000131.1:0-2225 GCA_031396695.1 Deltaproteobacteria bacterium | reverse complement strand
AGCTCGCGCGCATCCAGTCGAGAGTGCTCGGCGCTTGAGCGCCCGCCGCCTGCTCGTCGCCACCCGCAACGAGGGCAAGCTGCGCGAGCTGCGCACGCTGCTCGAGGGCGCGGGTCTCCAGCTCGAGACACTCGCGAGTCACCCCGAGTCCGCCGACGTGCACGAGTCCGGCACCACCTTCGACGAGAACGCGCGCATCAAGGCGACCGCCGCCGCGCGCGCGACCCAACTGTGGACGATCGCCGACGACTCCGGCCTCGAAGTCGAGGTGCTCGGCCGCGAGCCCGGCGTCCGCTCCGCGCGCTACGCGGGCGTACACGGCGACGACGCGGCCAACACCGCAAAGCTCCTGCGCGAGCTCGACGGGAAGACCGATCGCCGGGCCCGCTTCGTCTGCGCCATGGCGCTCGCGAACCCCGACGGCGAGATCGTCGCCACCGCCCACGGCGTGTGCGAAGGCACGATCACACCCGCGCCGCGCGGGCAGGGCGGCTTCGGCTACGACCCCGTGTTCGTCCCACTCGTCTTCCCCAACCAGACCATGGCCGAGCTCGACCGCCACGACAAGAACGCCGTCAGCCACCGCGGCCAGGCGCTGCGCGCGTTCCTGCCGCTGCTGCGCGCGCACCTGGCGGAGATTCGGTAGCCTCGGTCTTTCCCACCGGGGCGTAGCGCAGCTCGGTAGCGCGTCTGCTTTGGGAGCAGAAGGTCGCCGGTTCGAATCCGGCCGCCCCGAACTTGCTTGGTTGTGACGCTGGAGCCGGTCGGCGCGCGCGGGGTCAGCTCTGCCTCGCCACGACCAGCGCTTCCTCGAAGTTGGGCTCGGTCAAGCCATTGAGAAACGCGGCCAGGAACATCTTCCCCCACGCGTAGAGTAGTTCGGGCGTGCCGATTCTCAGCCGCCCCTGTTCGATGGCGGTGACGAATTCGAGACCGCTCAGCGCCTTCAAGTCCGAGTCGGGCTCGGCTCGCGGGCTCGCCGCGAACTGGCCGAAGATCACGCACGCGAAGTACAACCGCGCGAGCTGTCGCATCAACAGGAAACGCGCGCGAGTCGCGCGGTCCGGCTCGTGGCCGAGCAAGCCGCGGAGCAGCACTTTCTGCAGCTCGGGCGTCGTGGCGAGCTCGAGCGAGACGATCGCGACGTCCGTGAGCGGGTCGTTGAGAGAGGACGTCTCCCAGTCGACCAGCCACAGGCGCTCGCCGTCGAACAGGATGTTGCGGGGATTGGGGTCGTTGTGACTCGAGACGAGCGCCGCGGCGTCCCACGGATACGCGTCGCGAATGCGCATGAGTCCGGCCACGTGGGGCTCGAGCAGGCCCGTGGAGAACACGCGGGAACCCTGCACGGAGCTCAGCAAGCGACCGACGAGCTCCGGGTAGCTGGCGCGGGGCGCGGGGAAAGCGGGTGACTCTTGCAGGCGACGAAGCAAGCGGCCCAGCTCGCCACACAGGGCGGGCGGACCTCCCGGGTACTCGTTCAAAGGTCGTTGAGTGAGGAAGTCCATGATCGAGACGCCTCGTTCCGCGTCGACATGGTGCAGTTGTGGAGCGATGGAGGCGTCCGCGGCGATCCGCATGCACGCGTAGTGGTCCGAATTTCGTCGGGCGGAATGCATCGTCTCCAACCGCAACAGGTACGGTCGCGCGTCCGTCTCGATGCGATACGTCAGCGCCGATGCGCCGCCGGTCATTGGCAAGAGCGCGGTGACTCGAGTCGCGCCGAGCGCCGCCGTGACCGCGGATCGAGCGGTGTCGCGACGGTCGGCCGGGATCGAGGCGAAGGGGTCTTGGCTCATGGGCGGCTCCCTCGACGATGATCCATTCGAGCGGGCATTTCGGTCAAACGCCGAGAGGCTGATCGGTCGACTTCCCGTATGAACCGCCCCTGCAGCCTTTGGGGCTCCACGGCCTCGAGCTCTCGGCACGTCGATACATCACGTGCCACCTCTGCGGTCGCCCGGACGATGTACGATCTGCAGCCATGAAAGCCATCGTCCTCTCCAAGACCGGCGGACCCGAGGTGCTCGAGTATCGCGACCACGATCCGGGCGCGCCTGCGGCCGGCCAGATTCGCGTGCGCGTGGGCGCGGCCGGGGTGAACTACATCGACATCTACTTCCGCACGGGGCTGTACCCGCGGCCGCTGCCGTTCGTGGCAGGGCTCGAAGGGGCGGGCGTCGTCGAGGCGCTCGGCGCGGGCGTGACGTCGCTCGCGGTGGGCG
>JANNLG010000076.1:0-3485 GCA_031396695.1 Deltaproteobacteria bacterium | reverse complement strand
TTCGGCTCGGCGACGCCCTTCGAGTCGGTGACGATTCCCATCACCTGTTTACGCAACGCCTTCTCGGGCGCGAACATCTCGATCGTGTTGCCGTAGCTCTTGCTCATCTTGCGGCCGTCGCTGCCCGGCACGACCGCGACGTCATCCAGGATGTACGGCTCGGGCAGCGTCAGCACTTCGCGGTAGGTCAGGTTGAACTTGACCGCGATGTCGCGCGTCACTTCCAAGTGTTGCTTCTGGTCCTGTCCGACGGGCACCCAGTCCGCGCGCCAGATCAGGATGTCGGCCGCCTGCAGCACCGGATACGCGAACAGTCCGTGGTCGGGCGAGTGCCCCGCCTCGAGCTTCTCCTTGTACGACACGCAGCGCTGCAGCAGTCCCATCGGCGTGACGGTCGTCAGGATCCAAGCCAGCTCGGTGACTTCGGGCAGATCGCTCTGCCGGTACAGGATCGAGCGCTTCGGATCGACGCCGAGCGCCAGGAAGTCGAGCGCCACGCCGCGCGTGAGCGCGCGCCGCTCCACGGCGTCGCGGATGCTGGTGAGCGAGTGCAGGTCGGCCACGAAGTACGAGGCGCGGTTGCCCACTTGCAGCGCGATGAACTGGCGCAGCGCGCCGAAGTAGTTGCCCAGGTGCTGCACGCCCGACGGCTGGACACCCGAGAGCACGCGCGCACCGCTGATGCGCTTCTTCGCGCCCTGCCCCGTCGCCGCCACGCTAGAGCGCCTGCAACCAGCGCGCGGAGTAGACCGGATCCTCGTCGGCGACGAGCCTTGCGAAGCGCGCGACCAGCCGCGCGCTGATCGGGCCGGGAACCGGCAGCGGCAGCGCGTGCGCGTCGATCTGCGAGACCGGCCACACGTTCGAGGTGGTGCCGGTCAGGAACGCCTCCTGCGCGCGAGCGAGCAGCGCGCGCGGCATCGGCTCCTCGCGCACCGGAATGCCCTCGTCGCGCGCGAGCGCGATGGCGAGCCGGCGGGTGACACCGGCCAGCGTCGCGTCGAGCGGCGCGCAGCACAGCGCGCCGTCGCAGACCAGGAAGAAACTCTGCGTCGAGGACTCGGTCAGGTTGTCGTGGTCGTCGAGGAACAACACGTCGTGAAAGCCCGCCGCCTTCGCGCGCGCCTTGGCGAACGCCGCGTGCGTGTAGGCCGCCGCGATCTTGATCTGCGGCGAAAGCACCGACGCCGGCATCTTGCGCGACTCCGCGACCTGCAGCTTCGCGGGCCCCGCGGCCGACGCGCGGCCGGCCTTCGACAGATCCGCGATCGCGAACGCCGCGATCGCGACTTCGGGCTTCGGATCCACGGGCAGGACGTCGAGCGACAAACCCGGGTAGTAGGCCGAGATCTTCACGATCTCCGCGCCCGGATTCGCGCGCACCGACTCGGCGATGCCCGCGCGCAGGTCGCCGTGGCTGGCCGGCAGCGTCATGCCCGACAGCTCCGCCGATTGCTCGAAGCGCTCGAGGTGCTCGTCGAGACCCAGGATCGCCGGCCCGCGGCGCAGCCAGTAGACCGGCATCACGTCGAACACGAGCGTGCCGCGCTGAATGGATTGAGAGAGCACGTGCACGGTGACGTCGCCCCAGGGGACGAGCTTCCCGTTGCGCCAGATCACGCGTTCGGCGACGGACATGGGGGCGAGGATAACGGGTCTTCTCTGCCGGGCGACTGCCTTCCCCGTCCGGCCCGACGCCGCTAGCCTCCCGCCCGTGGGTGGGGGAGTCCGTTGAAGCCTCCGGGCGTGATCGCGAACGCTCGCGCTCGGCGCTCCGGGCGCGATTCGCGCCTGGGCGAGCGGCTGCGCCGCCACCTGCCCGCCGAGTACGTTCACTTCACGCGCGACGCGAGCGAGGTCGAGGCGGCGCTCGCGCGGCTGCACGCGCTCGGCATCGAGCACCTGGTGCTGGTCGGGGGCGACGGCACGGTCGGCGGCACGCTCACCCCGCTGATCGCCCGCTTCGGCGAGAGTCCGCTGCCGCGCGTGTCGCTGGTGGCCGGCGGCACGATCAACACGATCGCCCACTCGCTCGACGCCCACGCCGGCGCCGAGCAGACGGTGCGTCGCATCCTCGAGCAGGCTCCGCCCCGGCTCGACACGGTCCGACCGCTGATCCGCGTCGAGTCCGACTCCGGCCCCGCGCGCGCCGGCCTGATCTTCGCCAACGGCGTCGCCGCGCGTTGGCTCGAGCAGTACTACCAGGGCGAAGAGCTCGGCGTGGTCGCCTCCGCGAGCCTGGTCGGCCGCATCGCCGCCTCCGCCCTGCTGCGCGGCCGGCTCGCGCGGTCTCTGTTCGCCCCGCGCGCGGTCGAGATCTCGGTCGACGGCACGCCGCTCGACGCCCGCGCGTTCACGGTGGCTGGCGCGTCGAGCGTGCGCGATGTGGGCCTGGGCTTCCGGCCGTTCCTGACCGCGGGCACCGACCCCGAGCGCTTCCACTTCCTGTACAGCGCCGCGAGCGCGGCCCGGCTCTCGGTCGAGCTGCCCGCGCTGCGGCTCGGCTTCCACGGCCCGACCTCGTGCCTGCACCACCACCCGGCGCGGCGAGTCGAGCTTCGCTTCGAGTCGCCCGAGCCCTGGTCGATCGACGCCGACCTGTACCCGCCCGCGACCGAGCTCCGGCTCTCGGCCTGGGCGCCGATCCGGTTCATCTCGTACTAGACTGCCGCCGGTTGTTGGGGTTCCAGGCCTCCGCTACCCCTACCGCCACGCCGATGTAGCTCAGTTGGTAGAGCAGCTGATTCGTAATCAGCAGGTCACCGGTTCGAGTCCGGTCATCGGCTCCAGACGATCAAAAGCATGGAAACCGCCAGGCGGGCTCGGTTCGAGCCGGCTTGTTGCGGATCGGGCGACTGGCCCCGCGAGCGTCGGCCGAAGGGTCTAGGCGCGGGAGTGCGCGCGTGCTCTAATCGCTGACGCGATGCGCGCCCCTACACTTTGGCTTGTCGCGCTGCTGCTCGGCTCGCTGCTCGCAGGAGTGGCTCGCGCGGACGTCGATGGCGACGGCATCGCGGACGGCGTCGACAACTGTCCGTACGCCGCGAACGTCGGCCAGGACGATGTCGGTGGACCGCTCGCTGCGGGTCCCGACGGGATCGGCGACGTGTGCCAGTGCGGTGACGTCGACGGCGACGGCATTCCGAACGTGCGCGACGCCAGCCTGTATCGAAGAGCGCTGGCGCTCTTGCCGCCAGGGCTCGCGGCGGTCGAGAAGTGCGACGTGGCGCAGCCGGCGGGTGCGTGCGACGCGGCCGACGCGGCGCGGCTGCGCGAGGCGATTGCCGGCCGGGTCCCGGGGATAGAGCCGCTGTGCACGCCCGCGCTCCCCCCGCCGGGCGTTTGCGGCAACGGGCAGATCGAGGCGCCCGAGGCCTGCGATGGCGCGGAGCTGGGCGGCGCGACCTGCCAGTCGCTGGGCTACCTGTCGGGAACCCTCGGCTGCACGGCCGGCTGCGCTTTCGACACATCGTCGTGTACGCCGT
>JANNLG010000042.1:0-4433 GCA_031396695.1 Deltaproteobacteria bacterium | reverse complement strand
TTGTTCGGCGCGGCGCATCTAGGCGACGCCGGCGACGACGTTCGCGCGCGCGGACGCGAGTTGGAAGAGGCGGTTCGCGGGGGCATCCAGGCCCGGCCGGACCTGTTCGTGACCGCGATCGACGCCGTGCCGGCCGGGAAGGGCTGGCGAGTGCGCGCGGAGGTCGTCGGACCGCGCGTGCCGACTCCGGCCGAGGTGCGCGATGTCGAGAGGGCGACTCGCGCGAAGTTCGGCGCGGCGGTCGCGATCTCGATTCGCGCGAGCGCCGACATCGTCGTCACCGGCGCGCGCTACGAGCCGCTCTCCACCGTTCAGCCGAGCGCACCCGATCCGCCCGGCGAGAAGTAGGGAAACCTGCGGGCCGAAAAAAAGCCGCCCGCGAGTGAAGCCCTTCACGGCTCGGCTTCCGGCGCGGAGCGATGCTCCCATCGTGGTCGCAAGGCCACGACCGGGGAGGCGACGATGAGCCCGTTCCAGATTGTGGCTGCGGTGCATAGAGTCGGTGGCTGGACGGTGTTGCAGCGGATGCACGGATTGCAGATGTCGCGGGTCAGGGGCCTCGCGTAGTCGCTTCGGTCCGGCCCCCGTAGACTCCGTGTCTACGGGGGCCGTCTCTTTGCCGCGAATCGACCTCTCGCGTCTGCTCGTGGTTGCCTGCCTCGGCCTGGCCTGCGCCGGCTGGGGACGGGGCGATCCGTCGGCGGCCGCGCTGGTCCAGCCACCGGCGCGCTTCGCCGGGGTGTTGCCCTGCGCCGACTGCGAGGGCATCCGCACGGAGCTCGAGCTGCGCGCGAACGGGGCCTGGTTCATGCGCAGCACCTATCTCGGCCGGGGCGACGACGCGATCCACGAGGCCATGGGCTCGTTCGCGCTCGCGACCGATGGCGACCGGCTCACGCTGCGCGGCGACCGCGAGCCGCCGCGGGTCTTCCGCGTCCTTTCCGCGGACACGATCCGCCTGCTCGACCGGGACGGAAGCGAGATCGGTTCGACCCTGAACTACCCCCTCGGCCGAGAAAAAATCCCGCCTCGAGAGTGAAATGTTTCACAGCTCGCCGGCCGGGGCAGGGCGATGGTGTGGTCGTACGCGAGAACTCCACTCCGAGGAGACGACGATGAGCACCTTCGAGAACGTCGCATTCGGGACCATGATGGGCGGATGGATGCTGATGCACGGGCTGCTCGTGCTGCAGGCCATCGGACTCTCGTAAACGATGTCGTTCTAGCCCGCGGTCACTCCCTCTCCCTCCCCTCCACTGCGGGCAAGAACACGACGGGCCCCGGAACTCTCGTTCCGGGGCCCGTTTTCATTGCGCTTGCCCGTCTCGGGCTCGCTACATGTCCATGTCGCCCATGCCGCCCATTCCGCCGGGCATGCCGCCGCCGCCGCCCGACTTCTTGGCCGGCTTGTCGGCGATCATCGCCTCGGTGGTGAGCAGCAGGCCCGCCACGCTCGCGGCGTTCTGCAGGGCGCAGCGCACGACCTTGGTCGGGTCGATCACGCCGGCCTTGATCAGGTCGCCGTACTCCTCGGTCGCTGCGTTGAAGCCGTACGCGCCTTTCTCGTTGCGCACGCGCTCGACTACGACCGAACCCTCGTGGCCTGCATTCTCGGCGATGCGGCGCAGCGGAGCCTCGATGGCGCGGCGCACGATCGCAACGCCCGCGCGCTGGTCGTCCGAGAGTCCCTGCTCGATCTTCGCAAGCGACCCCTGCGCGCGGAGCAGCGCGACGCCGCCGCCGGGCACGATGCCCTCTTCGATGGCCGCGCGCGTGGCGTGCAGGGCGTCCTCGACGCGCGCCTTCTTCTCCTTCATCTCGGCTTCGGTCGCGGCGCCGACGCGCACGATCGCGACGCCGCCCGCGAGCTTGGCCAGGCGCTCCTGCAGCTTCTCTTTGTCGTAGTCCGAGGTGGTGTCCTCGATCTGCTTGCGCATCTGGTTGCAGCGGCCCTCGATGTCCTTCTTGGCACCGGCGCCGCCCACGATCGTGGTGTTGTCCTTGTCGATCGTGACCTTCTTCGCGCGGCCCAGATCCTTCAGGGTCAGGCTCTCGAGCTTCACGCCGAGCTCTTCCGCGACCAGCCGGCCGCCGGTCAGGATCGCGATGTCCTCGAGCATGGCCTTGCGGCGATCGCCGAAGCCGGGCGCCTTCACCGCGGCGGTGTGCAGCGTGCCGCGGATCTTGTTCACGACCAAGGTCGCTAGCGCCTCGCCCTCGATCTCCTCGGCGATGATCAAGAGCTGCTCGCCGCTCTTCGCCACCTGCTCGAGCAGGGGCAGCAGGTCCTTCATGCTCGAGATCTTCTTCTCGTGCAGAAGGATCCGCGGGTTCTCGAGCTCGACGGTCATCCGCTCCGGGTTGGTCACGAAGTAGGGCGACAGGTAGCCGCGATCGAACTGCATGCCCTCGACGGTCTCGAGCTCGGTCGTCATCGACTTCGCTTCCTCGACCGTGATCACGCCTTCCTTGCCGACCTTCTCCATGGCTTCCGCGAGGATCCGGCCGATGGACTCGTCGGAGTTCGCCGAGATCGTGCCGATCTGAGCGATTTCATCGGAGTTGCGCGTGGGCTTCGACATCTTCGAGAGCTCTTCGACGATCGCCGCGACGGCCTTGTCGATGCCGCGCTTGAGGTCCATCGGCGAGGAGCCGGCGGCGACCATCTTGGTGCCTTCCTTGAAGATCGCCTGCGCCAGCACGGTGGCCGTGGTGGTTCCGTCGCCGGCGATGTCGGAGGTCTTGCTCGCGACTTCCTTCACCATCTGGGCGCCCATGTTCTCGTAATTGCCTTCGAGCTCGATCGCCTTCGCGACCGTGACGCCGTCCTTGGTGACGGTCGGCGAGCCGTAGCTCTTCTCGATGATGACGTTGCGGCCCTTCGGGCCGAGCGTGACGGCGACGGCCTGGGCCATCGTGTTCACACCCTCGAGCAGGCGCGCGCGCGCCTCCTCATCGAAGCAGATCATTTTTGCGGACATCGATTCGCTCTCCTATTCGAGAATCGCGAGGACGTCTTCCTCGCGGATGATCAGGTGGTCGTCGCCGTCGATCTTCACATCGCTGCCGCTGTATTTGCCGAACAGGATGCGGTCACCGGCCTTCACGCCCATGGCCTGGCGCTTGCCGTCGTCGCCGATCTTTCCGGCGCCCACGGCCACGACTTTGGCCTCCTGGGGTTTTTCCTTGGCGGTGTCGGGGATGATGATGCCGCCGGCCGTCTTGGCCTCGGCGTCCAGACGCCGGACCAGGATCCGGTCGTGCAGGGGTCGAACTTTCACGAGTCTCTCTCCTATTGCAGGAAGCTGCGGGGCTCTGCGTAAGGCCCGACGCCGGGGCTGTCAAGCTGGAGGCCGGGTTCTGGTACGCTGCGCGACCGTGACCCGAGTCTCGAGCGTCGCCAGCGAGCTTTGGGCAGCGCTCGTGAACCTGGCCCGAGGCCGCGCGTCCGGGCGCGAGCTCGCGCTGCTCTACCTGGCGCTCTTCTTCGCGGCCGTGGCGGTGTTCGCCGCGCGCTGGCCGATCGTCGCGGTCGATACCGACCTCTGGTACCACCTGAACGCGGGCCGGCAGATCGTGGCCGAGCGGGCCATCCCGAGCGCGGCCTTCTTCTCGTTCCTGCGACCGACCCCGGACTGGCTCGACTACTACTGGCTGTCCCAGCTCGGGCTCTACGCGACCCACGCGCTGGGCGGTCCGTTGGCGCTGGTCGGCCTTCGCGCCGTGCTCGCGCTGGCGACTCTCGGCTTCATGCTCGCGGTCCTGCGCGCCTCGGGCCGCGCGCGCGGCGAGCGCGCGGGCGAAGGGCTGCCTTGGGCGGCCTTCGTGTTCACGCTCGCGGGGCTCTACGTGCTGGAGCGCTTCACGGCGATCCGGCCGCACGCCGCGACCTATCTGCTGATCGCCGTGTTCCTGTACCTGCTCGAGGCGCGGCGCGGGCTGCTGGCGCTGCCGCTGCTCGCGATCCTGTGGGTGAACCTGCACGGGATCGAGTACCCGGTGATGCTCCTGATCCTGGGCGCGTATCTGGGCGAATGGGGGCTCGCGCGCAGCGGGCTCGTGCCGGCTGCGCGGGTGGCGACGCCGCGCGACATGGCGACCGTCGCCGTCGCGATATTCTGCGTACTGGTGACGCCGCACGGTGTCGCGCTGCTGGCGACGCCGTTCGCGTCGGTCTCGTTCGCGGGCCAGTACATCGAGGAGCTTCGGCCGGTCGATCCGTGGTCGCTCCTGCAGCTCTCGCTCTCCGGCACGCTCGTGTCGCAGCCGAGCTTGCGCACGCTCTTGGCCCTGCTCGCGGGCGTGGCCGCGCTCGCCAGCCTGCGGCGCGCGCGCGTGCGGCCCGCGCATCTCGTGCTGCTCGCGGGCGCGGCGGTCCTGCTCCTGCGCATGCAGCGCTTCTCGATGGAGTTCGCGCTGCTCGCGCTGCCGCT
>JANNLG010000252.1:0-10425 GCA_031396695.1 Deltaproteobacteria bacterium | reverse complement strand
CCGTGATACGCGGACTGCGTGATCGAGTTCTCTTCCGCGTGGCTGCACAGGCACTCGTCGAGGCGCGTGCCGGATTCGGCGGCGCCCGCGCAGCGCGGACAGCCGCCCTCGTTGCAGTTGCGGATGCCGCGCGGCGTGCCGTTGTAACCGGTCGAGATGATGCGGCGGTCGAGCGCGATTACCGCGCCGACCTTGCGCTTGATGCAATTGCTGCGCGACGAGACTACGCGCGCGATGCTCATGAAGTACTCGTCCCAGGTCGGCCGGTCGCGAAAAAACAACTTGTCGCGCAGCACCTCCCCGAGCCGCGTCTCGAGCTGCGCGAGCGAACCGTCGTTCGAGACCGTCTCGTCCGCGAGCGCTTTCACGGCCAGCAGCTGCTGCGCCGCGGGATCCGCGCTGCCGAGCTCGCGCGCCTGCACCGCTTCGAATTCCTCGAATGTCCTCGCGTCGCCGCTGCGGCCGCGCGCGTTCGAACGCTCGAAGCGCGTGCGCGCAGAGGCGTCGACCCAGATCAACAGGAACGGTCCGCCCGCACGCAGCGCCTCGACCTCGGCCGGGTGGCGGATCGAGTCGATCACGTGGTTGCGGTCGTCGGGCAGCTTGCGCTGCACGCGCTCGGCCAGCACGGCCGGACCGAAGCGCTCACGCAGTGCGGAGCCGCGCTCGATCATGTGCTCGCGCGTGGGCTCGAGACCGTCGCGCGCGAGCTCTTCGCGGATCACGTCGGAGAGCGATGCCGGGTAGAAGCCGCGCCGCTCGAGCAGGCGCACGACCTCTCCCTTGCCCGCTGCATTCAGGCCCGCGACACCGACGCGCATGCGCTCTCCTCCCCCGTCGGCAGGGTATCACGCGTTTGCTAGCCTCGGCGGCTCGTCGTCGTGAACCAGCAAAGAACGCTCGTCACCGGTGCGGCCGGCTTCGTCGGCTCCTGGCTCGTGCCCGCGCTGCGCGCGTCGGGGCGCGAGCCGATCGGCGTTCATCTGCCCGGTTTGCCGCGCGGCGACGCGCCGATCGAGTGGCACGCCTGCGACCTGCGCGACCGAGCGGCGGTTTCGGGCCTGATCGCGCGCGCGCGGCCGACCGAGATCGTGCATCTGGCCGCACTCGCCTCGCCGAGCCAGGCCGAGCGCGATCCCCTCGAAGCGTTGCGCTCGAACTACCTGGCGGTCGATCACCTGCTGGGAGCGCTGAGCGCGTCGGCGCCGCGCGCGCGGCTCCTGTTCGTGTCGACCGGCGAGATCTACGGCTTCGCTCCGAGCGGCACGCGGCCCTGGCGCGAGAGCGATCGCTTCCGGCCGCAGACCACGTACGCCGCGACCAAGGCCGCCGGCGAGCGTCGCATCGAGCTCGCAGTCGAGCGCGATGGGCTCGACGTGGTGATCGCGCGGCCCTTCAATCACACCGGCCCGGGCCGGCCCGCGATCTACGCCGAGTCGTCGTTCGCCGAGCAGCTCGCGCGCATCGAGCGCGGCCAGCAGGAGCCGGTGCTGCGGGTAGGGAATCTGGACGCGGAGCGCGACTTCAGCGACGTGCGCGACGTGGTGGCCGCGCACCTCGCCCTGCTCGAGCGCGGCGAGCGCGGCGCCGCCTACAACGTGTGCTCGGGACAGGCGGTGAGGATCGGCGCGCTGCTCGAGCTCTTGATCGCGCGCGCGCGCGTGAAGCCGCGCGTCGAGGTCGATCCCGAACGCTGGCGCCCGCTGCCGCAGGGTGCGAGCTCGCTGTCCGGCGATGCGAGCCGTCTGCGCGCGCTCGGTTGGCGCCCGAACTATGCGCTCGCAGACACGCTCGACGCGCTGCTCGAGCGCTGGCGAGCGTCCTTGTGAACCAGCAGACGCGCGCACCAGGTCTCGCCCGACTGGACTTCGGTCGCCTCGCGCACGCACAGCCAGTTCTCGTTCGAGATCGCGTCGTCGAGCCGCGCGCGCTCGAGCTCGAGCTGACCCGAGAGCACCAGCGCCCGCCGCGTGCGCGCGGCCAGCGCCGGCAGACACGGCAGCAGCTCGTGCAGCAGCAGGTTGGCCACGCCGACATCGAAGCGCGCGCTCGGCGCGAGCGCCTCGAGACCTCCGCAGTAGAGCGCCAGCGGCAGCGCGTTTCGCGCGCGGTTCTCGACCGCGTTCACGATCGCGATCGGATCGGTGTCGAAGCCGACCGCGCGCGAAGCGCCGCTGCGCAGCGCGGCCAAAGAGAGGATTCCGCTGCCCGTGCCCACGTCCACGAGCGTGTCGCCCGGCTGCAGGCAGCCGAGCAGGAGCTCGAGCGCGAGCCGGGTCGAGGCGTGCTCGCCCGAGCCGAAGGCCTGCTGCGGGTCGATCACGAGCTCGGGCTGGCCGGCGCTCGCGCAGAAGCTCGGCCGGATCCAGAGCCCGCCGATCCGTCGCGGGGCCAGGCCGGCTCTCCACTCGCGCTCCCAGTCCGCATCGGGAACGGGCTCCGGTCCCGACACCGAGATGCGTCGCGCCGGATCGGCGAGGCCGCGCAGCTCCGCCGCCTCAGCGCCATCAGACTTGAAGTACGCGAGCAGCTCGGCCGGAAGCTCTTCGACGCCGAGCGTGCCGAGCGATGACAGCTCGGCGAGCAGCCGCTCGTGCTCGGCCGGCGGCGCCGCGATGCGGTACAGGGCGAATCCGTTCCGCGCTGCTCGTCTTTGCACTTCTGCTCGGCTCCCCCGACGCTGCGCGCGCCGACTCGCGCCTCGCGTACCTCGCGCGTCTGGGCGCGGGCCAGGCGCGGCTGCTGCTCTCGCGCGAGCCCATCACGCCCGAGCTGATCGCCACGCTCGAGCCCGCGGAGCAGCGAGCGATCGAACGCCTGCGCGAGGCGCTCGCGTTCGGAGAGTCGCTCGGACTCGCGCAGACGACAAGCTATCGCGACCTGGTCGGCGAACGCGAGAGCGGGCTCGTGCACGTGGTGACGGCCGCGCCCGCGAACCAGGTCGAGCCGCTCACCTGGTGGTTCCCGATCACCGGCAGCGTCTCGTACCGCGGCTACTTCGAGAAGGAGCGCGCGGAGGCGTTCGCGGCCGAGCTCGCGGCCGAGGGCTACGACACCTATCTGCGCCCCGCCCCGCTCTACAGCACGCTCGGCTGGTTCGACGATCCGGTCCCGCGCGCCGTGCTCGCCTGGCCGGAGGTGCAGATCGTCGACACGTTCCTGCACGAGCTGGTGCACCAGACCGTGTTCGTGTCCGGAGAGGTCCCGTACAACGAGGCGCTCGCGACCTTCATCGCGCACCACGCCACGCTCGGCTTCTACGGGGACGACGGCGAGGCGCGGGCGCGAGCGGAAGCCAGCTTCGCCGACGAGCTCACCTTCGCCGCGCTGATCGGCGAGCTGCGCCAGGCGCTCGAGCCGATCTACGCGGGCGAGCCCACGCCCGAGCGCGCGCGCGAGCTGCGCGCTCCGGTCTTCGCGGAATTCCAGGGCGCGCGCTACGCGGCGAAGCCGTGGCGCTCGCGCCGCTACGCGCGCTTTCCCGAGCTTTCGCTTTCGAACGCATGGCTGGCTGCGCAGCAGGCCTACGTCGGCGAGCTGCCCTGCTTCGAGGCGGAGCTCGCGTCGCTCGGCGGCGATCTCTCGGCCTTCGTGCGCGCGCACCGCGACGAGCCCGGCCACCGTTTCGGCGCGTGCCTGGCGAGCGACACCGACCCGTGACGGGTGACTCGAAGCGCCCGTTCGTGGTTCTCGACCGCGACGGCACGCTGCTCGAGGAGCGCGAGTACGCGCACCGGCCCGAGGACTACGCGGTGCTGCCGGGCGCGCACGACGCGGTGGCTCGGCTGCGAGAAGCGGGCTTCGGCGTGGTGGTGATCACGAACCAGTCGGGCATCGGCCGCGGCCTGTTCAGCGCGGCCGACTACCGCGCGTTCGAGGCGCGTATGCTCGCCGACTTCGCGGCGCACGGTTCCCCGCTCGACGGCTGCTACCACTGTCCGCACCGCCCCGATGCGGGCTGTGCGTGTCGCAAGCCGGGGATCGAGCTCGGCTCGCGCGCCGCGCGCGAGCTCGGCATCGACCTGGCTGCGAGCTGGGTGATCGGCGACAAGGACAGCGACGTCGCGTTCGCGCGCGCGCTCGGCTGCCGCGCGGTGCTGGTCGAGACCGGTCACGGCTCCGACCACGTCGCGCGTGTGCCCGCGGGCACGCTCGTGGCGCGCGATCTGTCGGACGCGGTCTCGCGCTGGCTGCTCGCGCCGTCGCGGACTCAGTCCGAGAGATAGCGCCAGAGCAGGAGCCCGACCGCGATCAGCATCGCCACGTTCAGAACTTGGTTCACGCGCCGCCAGTACGCGGCGCGCTGGGCACGCCACTCTGCGGCGCTCAGGCCAGCGGGCTTCTTGGGCATGGCGGCAGTCTATCAATCCTCGCGAAACGGTTGCGTGAGCCACGGAGCCACGCGCGGGCCCGGCCTGGCGAGCTCGATCCGAAGTGCGCCGTCGCGACGCGTTTGCCAGAGCGTGACCGAGCGCTGGCGCAGCCGTTCGCGCACGCGCGGGTGCGGAAGCGGAGCGCGCGGGCGGTGGCCCGCGCTCGCGACCGCGAGCTCGGGCACGAGCGTGTCGAGCCAGCGCGGATCGCTCGAGGTCGCGCTGCCGTGGTGACCGAGCTTCAGGACTTCACAGGTCCGCGCGTCTCGGGCGAGCGTGCGCTCGACTTCTGCGGGTGCGTCACCGCTCAGCAGTGCGCAGACCGAGTGCGTCTCGACACGCAGTACGATCGAGCCGGCGTTCGTGCTCGAGGCCACGTGCGCGGCCGGCGGCCAGAGCGCGTGCAGCGTCAACTCGGGCGTGCTCCGGACCTCGCCCGCCGCGACCACGCGCAGCGGCACGCCGCGCCGCGCGGCCACCCGGCGCAGGTGCCGCAGTGCGCGCGATCCGCTCGACTCGCGCGCGAGCCAGAGCTCGTCGACCGGCAGCGCTTCGAGCACGGCCGCAGCACCGCCGGCGTGGTCGAGATCCGCGTGCGTCACGATCAGCGCGTCGAGCCGGTGTACGCCCTCGGCGCGCAGCGCGGGCACGACCACTGCGCGCCCCGCGTCGAAGCCCGCGAAGCGCGTGCCCGCGTCGATCAGCCAGGCTTGCGCACCGGCGCGCAGCAGCACCGCGTCGCCGTGACCGACGTCCAGGAAGAGCAGCGTCGGCACGTCGACCGCGCGGTTCCCGACCGGAGTCGCTGCGAGCGCTACGACCGCGGCGCCGCCGAGCAGGCCGAGCGAGAGCCACCGCCAGCCGAGCGCGAGCGCGCGCAGGCCAAAGCCGGTCGCGGCCAGCACGAGCGAGAGCGCGATCGGATCACGCGGTCCGGCGAGCAGATCGGGACTCGCGAGCGCCGCGAGCACGCGCACACCGAGCTCCGCCGACGCGCGCGCGAGCGGCACGAGCCACGCGATCCGTTCCCCGAGCAGGCCGCCCGCGAGCGCGAGCGGCACGACCAAGGCCGAGAAGTACGGCACGGCCAGCGCATTCGCGATCAGCCAACCCGCGGGCAGCGGCGCACCGATCGCGGCGGCCAGCGGCGCGGTCGCCAGACCCGCCGCGAGCGATACGTGGGCCGAGCCGCGCAACAGACCCGCCGGCGGCTGCCAGAGCAACAGGCCCGCGACGGCGATGAACGAGAGCTGGAACGATGCCTCGAAGAGCGCGGCCGGATCGAGCGCGAGCACCGTCAGCCCCGCCAACGCGAGCGCATTCCAGGCCGCCGCGCGGCGCCCGCCGAGCAGCGCGACGCCGGCCGCGAACGCCATCGCGGCCGCGCGCAGCGCCGGCGGGCCGATCCCACACAGAACGGCGTAGCCCACGCCCGCCGCGACGCCGAGTGCCAGCCCGAGCGGCCGCGCGACGCGCACGGCCGACAGCCAGCGCGTGCGCCGCAGCCCGAACGCGAGCGTCGCCGACGCGATCCAGACCACGAACACCACGTGCGTGCCCGAGACCGACAGCAGGTGCGTCGTGCCCGACGCCGCAAACACGGTGCGCAGCGGATCGTCGAGCCGGCTCGTGTCCGCGGTCGCGAGCGCGCGCACGAGCGCGCCACTGCGCAGCGGCGGCCGATCGGGCGGGTCGAGCGTCGCGCCGATCGCACGGCGCGCGCGCTCGAGCGCGGCCGCCAGTCCGTCGGGAGCGGGCGCGATCCGTGCGAACGCGCCGTCCACGAGCCGCGCCGACCGCTGCAGCCCACGCCGCGCGAACCGTCTGCGCGAGTCCGGCGCACCCGGATTCGTCGGCGGCCGCAGCCGCTCGAGCCGCAGTCGCGCGATCGCGCGCTCGCCCGGCAGGAGCGCACACGGCTCTCCTACACCGCGTAGCAGCGCCCTGCCCGGTCGCGCGCCGTGCACGTACACCGGAACGCGACAGCCGCTCGCGTTCGCGAGCGGCGCCTCGAGCGCCGTCAGCGCGACCGGCCGCTCGACCGCCTCGGGCACGGGCGCGTGGAGCCGGACGGCGAGTGCGAGAGCGCCGAGCCCCAGCCCGAGCAACGCCTCGCCCGCGCGCGCGGCGCGTCCGCTGGCGCGCAGACGCCAGAGCCCGAGCCCGACCAGCGCGACGAACGCGGCCGACCCGGGCGCGCAGACGAGCGCGTCCTCGAGCGCGATCCCGAGTGCGAAGGGCAGCGCGAGCCGCAGGAGCGGCGCGCGCGCGGGGAACTCCACGTCGCCCGACCTCGAGGGACCCTACGCTTCGGGGTGTAGGAGCGCGGTCAGTGCAGAACGCGTTCGGCTTCGGGAGCGCCGAGCTGCAGGCGCAGCCGGTCGAGGAAGACCGTGACGACCTTCAGGGACTCGTCGATCTTCTTCATCTCGGTCACGAACTGACCCACCAACACCTGCGCTTCGTGCAGAGCTTTGTCTTCGACCCGGGGAAGCGCGCGGTAGGCCGCCGCCACACATTCCATGAGCTGTTCCCAGTCGTCCGAGCTCGGGCGGCTCTGCGCCACCTGGTCGAACACGGGGACGAACTGCTCGGCAAAGACGGGGCTCACCCCGTAGCGACCCTCCAGCACCTCGACGATCTTCTTGTGGAACGGCGACATGCGCTCGTGACTGAGCAAATCGGGTGCCAAGTCGAAATCTCCTTTGCCGGATCGCGGATTCGTGATCGGGCGCCACTAGTTGGCGCGAGCCTTGCGCGCCCGAGCTGCAGCGGCGGTTGGCCGTCCGCGAGGAACCGCTTTCTCCCCACGGGGGACTCTGCTTCTCATCGCAGGCGCGCGGGGACTCCTGCGGTCTGGGCGCGATCCTCGAGCTCGTCGAGCTGCTGCTGCAGCCTCGCCTCCTCGCGGTCGAGCCTCTCCATGTAGTTCTGCGCGGAGGTCTCGGCCTCCGACGGAATCGCCTCGCGCGCCTTCTGCAGCGCGGCGAGCTGCTGGTTCAGCTGGCGGAAGCGCTGGCGCCAGATCTCGGCGCCCACGCCCGCGTACACGCCCTCGACGCTGCCGGGCCGGATCTCCGTCAGGCGCAGCTCGCCCTCGGCCGGATCGATCGCCACGCGGAAGCCGTTGAAGAACGGCATGCCGAGCAGGCCGGAGCTCATGGTGTCGAGCACCGCCATCTCGACGTTCTCGACGAACACCGTGCCGACGCGCAGCGACGCGATCGTCACGACCGGCACGTGCATCACCCTGCCGCCGACGCCGACCACCGAGATCATCGGCGCGTCCGGATCGATCTCGATGCCGAGCTCGTCGGCCGCCCAACGCGGCAGCGTATTGAGCGACGCACCGGTGTCCGCCTTGAAGTTGCATACGACGCGATCGTCGAGCGTCACGTCGAGGCTGATCTCGTGGCCCGAGCGCTGGAAGTGCAGGAGATGCGTGCGCTCCGCCTGGCTCTTGGACACGCTCGCGGGTGGCTTCACGTGCTCGACCGCCAGTGCCTGGCCCGCGGACTTTGCGGGCGCCGCCTCGCGCGTTCGGCCGCGCTGCGGGTCGAGCGTGATCGACTTGCCGGTCGGCACCTTCGCGCCGTCGTCGGTGACGTGGACCTGGCCGTGCTCGTCCGTCCACTGATACAGCTCGGCACGAGCGCCGGCAGCGAGCAGGCAGCTCGCCAGGCAAGCCAGTGCCGCGATGGTGTAGCGCGCCATGGAATCCTCCCCCGAACGGGTCAGCCGGGGTCTTGGTTCCCCGATCCATCGGCGGCGGAGCTGGCGTTCTTGACCGGCGTGTCGGTCCCCGGGACCTCGGACGGCTGGAAGAAGCGGTGGACCAGCGCGGCGTCGGCCTTGGTAATCTTGGGCACGGCCTCGAGCTCGGCCTGGCTGGCCGCGCGCACCTTCTCCAGGCTGCCGAGCGTGCGCAGCAGCGCGCGCCGCTTCACCGGCCCGATGCCGGGCAGCTCGTCCAGGATCGAGCGCAGCTGGCTCTTCTTGCGCAGCTCCCGGTGGTAAGCGATCGCGAAGCGGTGCGACTCGTCGCGGATGCGCTGCAAGAGCAGGAGCGCCGGCGAGTCGGGCGGCAGCAGCACGGGATCCTTCACGCCGGGCAGGAACAGCTTCTCGCGCTTCTGTCCGCCGTGGCGCAGCACGCGCGACGAGCCCGACTCCTCGTCGCGCTCCTTCGCGAGCGAGGCGAGTGCGATGCCTTCGACGCCCAGGTCCGCGAACAGCGCGCGCGCGGCGTTGAGCTGGCCCTTGCCGCCGTCGAGCAGCAGCAGATCGGGCGGCGGCTCGCGGTCGAGCTTCTCGAGCCGGCGCCGCAGCACCTCGCGCATGGCGCCGTAGTCGTCGCCGGGTTCGGTCTCGCGAAGCTTGTAGCGTCGGTACGCATCTTTGTGTGGCAGACCGTCCACGAAGACCACGCGCGAAGCGACGCCGAGCGTGCCCTGCAGGTGCGAGACGTCGTAGCACTCGACGTGCGCGGGCCGCTTCTCGATCCGCAGCGCTTCGCGCAGGCTCTCGAGCACGAGCTCGACGTTGTGCTCGCGGCGCCCGCGCTCGGCCAGCGCGAGCTCGGCGTTGTGCGTGGCCAGCTCGACCAGCCGCCGGCGTTCACCGCGCAGCGGCACGGCCACGTCGACGGCGTGGCCCGCGCGTTCGCGCCACAGCTCTGCGAACGCGGACGCGAGCGCGGGCTCGAGCGCGACCGGAATCAAGACTTCGCGCGGGATCTCGCGCTCGACCGCGTAGAACTGCGCCAGGAACGAGCCGAGCGCCTCCGCGTCGTCGCCCGCGACGTCGCGAAACGCGTAGGCATTGCCGCCCGCCATCTTCCCCTGGCGCGCGTGCAAGACTTGGAACTCGAGCCGCGGGCCGTCGCGCGCGAGCCCGAACACGTCGCGGTCGACGAACTTGCGCGAGACCATGGCCTGCGACTCGACCGTGCGCTCGATCGCGCGCACGCGGTCGCGCAAGCGCGCGGCCTCTTCGAAGCGCTCCGCGTCCGCGGCTTCGTTCATGCGCCCACGCAGCTCGCCGAGCAGATCGCCGGCCTTGCCGCGCAGCAGCAGCGTCGCGCCCGCGACCAGATCTCCGTACGCGTCGTCCGTGATCAGCCCGCAGCAGGGCGCCGCGCAGCGCCCGACCGAGTGCTCGAGACACGGTCGGCCCTGGCGGCGGTAGCTGCGAAACACCGGATCCGCGCAGGTGCGCAGCGGGAAGATGCGCTGCAGCGAGCCGAGCGTCTCGCGCAGGCTGGTGCTCGAGGTGTACGGACCGAAGTAGAGCGCGCCGTCGCGCGCGAAGCGGCGCGTCTCGGTCAGCCGCGGATGCGCCTCGCGCGGGTCCAGCCGCAGCGCGAGATAGTTCTTGTCATCGCGCAGCCGCACGTTGAAGCGCGGCTTGTGCTTCTTGATCAGCGCGTTCTCGAGCAACAGCGCTTCCTTGACGGTCGCGGTGGCGACGACCTCGACGTCGGCCACGCGCGCGATCAGGAACGGGACCTGGTAGCGGCCGTCTCCGCCCTTGTTGAAGTAGCTGCGCACGCGCGCGCGCAGGCTCTGCGCCTTGCCGACGTACAACACGCGCGCGTCGGCGTCCTTGAACAGGTAGACACCCGGCTCGACCGGCAGCGCCGCGATGCGCTCTTCGAGCGCGCTCACCGCCGCCCTCGCCCTCCACGACCCTTGGGCTTGGGAGCGCGCTGTACCGGGGAAGCTGCGCTCCGCGCAGCTTTGCGGGGGCCGGCCTCGTAGCCGGCCAGCAGCGCGCCCTCCTCGAGCGATTTGATGCGGTCGCGGATGTCGGCCGCGCGCTCGAAGTCGAGATCCTCCGCGGCCGTGCGCATCTCCTCGCGCAGCGCCGCGACCTGCACGCGCAGCTCGTCGGGCGTGAAGTCCATGTCCGCGGCTTTCGGCACGGTCACGTAGTCGGCTTCGTACAGGCTCTCGTTCAGCGAGGTGATCGCGCTCTCGACCGTGCGCGGGGTGATTCCGTTCGCGGCGTTGTACTGGCGCTGGGCTTCGCGGCGGCGATCGGTCTCGCCCAC
>JANNLG010000239.1:0-10499 GCA_031396695.1 Deltaproteobacteria bacterium | reverse complement strand
GGCGCCGCGATCGCGCTGGCCGAATGCGCGATCCGGTCTGGCTTTGGCGTCGAAGCGACGCTGCCGGACGTGGGCGGTCGGCCCGAGCTCGCGCTGTTCTCGGAATCGGCGAGCCGCGCCGTGGTCTCGTGCACCGCCGCCGCTGCCGACGAGCTGCTCGCGCTCGCGCGCGCACACCGCGTGCAGGCCGCGCGCATCGGAGCCACGGGCGGCGACCGCATCCGCATCGCCCCAGGGGTCGACGTCTCCCTCGCCGAGGCGCACGATGTCTGGGCTCGCACGCTGCCGGAGGCCCTCGGATGAGCGACCCGCGCCGCAACACCCTCGACAGGTTCAGGGAAGAGTGCGGCGTAATGGGTATCGCGGGCCATCCCGAGGCCGCGAACCTGGCGTACCTCGGCCTTTATGCGCTCCAGCATCGCGGACAGGAATCGGCCGGCATGGTCACGCGCGACGCGGGCGAGAGCCACATCCACAAGGGCATGGGGCTGGTCGCGGAGATCTTCTCGCACGACGTGCTCGCGAAGCTGCCGGGTCGGATCGCGATCGGTCACGTGCGCTACTCGACGGCGGGCGCCAGCAACCTGCGCGACGCGCAGCCGTTCCTGGCCAACATGGGCCGGTCGATCATCGCAGTGGCGCACAACGGCAACCTCACCAACGCCGCGGCGATCCGCACCGAGCTCGAGGGTCACGGCTCGATCTTCCAGAGCACGATGGACTCGGAGGTCTTCGTGCACCTGTTCGCGCGCGCGCGCGGCACGCTCGAGGAGCGGCTCGGCGACATGTGCTCGCGCGTGCGCGGCGCGTGGTCGGCGGTGTTCCTGGTCGACGACGTACTGATCGCGGCGCGCGATCCGCACGGCTTCCGGCCGCTGTCGCTGGGCCGACTCGGCCAGGCCTGGGTGGTGGCGAGCGAGACCTGCGCGTTCGACCTGATCGGCGCGGTCTACGAGCGCGACGTCGAGCCGGGCGAGATCGTGATCATCCGGCGCGGGCGCCTGCGCTCGGTGCAGCCGCTGCCGCGCGCGCCGGAGAAGCTGTGCGTGTTCGAGCACATCTACTTCGCGCGCCCCGACTCGCTCGTGTTCGGCGCGAACGTGTACCAGACGCGCAAGCAGCTCGGCCGCGAGCTCGCGCGCGAGAGCCCGGTCGAGGCCGACATGGTGGTGCCGGTGCTAGACTCCGGCACGTCCGCCGCGCTCGGCTTCGCCGAGGCGTCGGGCATTCCGTACGAGAACGCGCTGATCCGCAACCACTACGTGCGCCGCACGTTCATCGAGCCGGAGCAGTCGATCCGTCTGTTCGGCGTGCGCGTCAAGCACAACCCGATCCGCGAGATGGTCACCGGCAAGCGGCTGGTCGTGGTCGAGGACTCGATCGTGCGCGGCACCACGCTCTCCAAGCTCGTCACGCTGTTCCGTGGCGCGGGCGCGCGCGAGGTACACGTGCGTGTGTCGTCGCCGCCGACGACGGGTCCGTGCTACTACGGCATCGACACGCCGACCCGCAAGGAGTTGATCGCCGCCAATCACAGCGTCGAAGAGATCCGCGGCATGATCGGCGCCGACAGCCTCGCCTACCTCTCGCTCGAAGCGCTGCGTCGGATCGAGGCTTCGATGAAGCACGGCTTCTGCGACGCGTGCTTCTCGGGGGACTACATCATCCCCGTCGACGAGGTGGCCGTCGCCGACCCGCAGCTCGCGCTGTTCGAGCCGGCCGCGAGCGCGCCGAGCGACGCAGAGCCCGAACCGAGCTAGCCGAGTAGTTTCGCGACGCCCACGCTCCAGAGCGACGCGATCACCCAGCCTACGCCGGCCACGAACAGTCCGGGCGAGCTCAGCAACAGATCGACAGGCGATTCGCCTTCGCCTCGCACCTGCGCGAGGCGCAGGTATTCGAGCACGCCGAAGGCCACGAACGGCAGCGACGCGAACTCGCGTCCCTTCACGAGCAGCGGCGTCTCGATCGAGTAGAGCGCATAGCTGAACAGCGTGACGCCGGCGATGATCGCCATGGCCTGGTCGAGATACACGCGGTTGTAGCCGCCGAGCGCGGGCCGCTGCGTGGCCACCGGCGCTCGCACGAGCTCGCCGCGGCGCTTGCCGAGTGCGATCAGCAGCGCGAGCGCGCTCGAGCAGAGCAGCAGCCAGTTCGACGGCGCGACGTCTACGAGCACGCAGCCGAGCACGACGCGCAGCACGTAGAACGCCGAGAGCATGAACGCGTCGAGCAGCGGCACGTGCTTCAAGCCGAGCGAGTAGACCAGGTTCAGGCTCGCGTACGAAGCCAGCGTCAGGAGCGCGCCCGGGTGTCCCGTGAGCTGGCCGAGCGCCAGGCCGGCGGTCAGCCAGACGAACGCGGCGACGAGCGCGGCGCGCTTCGAGATCCGACCCGACGCGACCGGGCGGTGGCGATTGCGGGTACTGGTGCGGTCGCGCTCGGCGTCGAGCACGTCGTTCAGCGCGTACACCGCGGAGCTCACCAGACACATCGCCGCGAGCCCGAGCGCGAGTCCCGAGCCGTCGAGTGCCGCGCCGCTCGCCAGCGCGAAGGGCAGGGGCATCAGCACGAACACGTTCTTCAGCCAGTCCTTCGGGCGCGCGAGCCGCACGAACTCGTGCAGCGGCGTCGAGTCCGTGGCCTCGTGCGTGTCGACGGAGCTCACGGCTCGTCTCCGAGTAGACGCACGGACAGCGCGCTGCGAATTCGTGCATCGGGATCCCACTTGCGCCGCACCTCGTTCCAGGCCGCGAGGCGCGTCTCCATCGCCACGAAGTGCTCGCGCCGCGTCAGCGCGTCCTTCGCCAGGTAGATGCGCCCGCCCGCGGCGGCGACCTCGTCGTTCAGCCGGTCGACCACGGCTTGGGTTTCCGCGCCGCGCATCGGCAGGTCGAGCGCGAGCGTGATGCCCGGGCACGGGAACGAGAGCATCCCGCGGCCCTGCGCACCGAAATCCTTCACCACCGTGATGATCGACGCGCCGCGCATGCGCAGCAGGATCTCGAACAGTCGCCGTACGATGCCGGGGTCCGCTTCGATCGGCACCACGCACTGGTACTGCACGAAGCCGCGCCGGCCGTAGGCGCGATTCCAGTGGCCGATCCCGTCGAGCGGATGGAAGAACGCGCGTGGGCTGACCACGCGCACGCCCGCGCGGCTCCGCAGCGCGAAGTAGCCCGCGTTGAAGACGCGCGTGCTCAGCGGAGCGATCAGACCGGATGGCAGATCGATCGGGAACTCGAGCGGTGCGCGGAAGCGATACGGGCGCAACGCCTCTCCGGCGGGCTCGGCCCAGTCGCCGGTGATCAGCACGCCGCGGCCGAGTGAACGCCCGCGCGACGTCGTGTCGCTCCACGCCATGGTGTAGGGCACGCGCCCGCTGGCATCGCGCAGCGCGGCGACCAGCGTCTCGATGTCCGGGTAGGCGCGGGTCTCCGCTCGCAACCACGGCGACGGCACGCGCTTGAGCTGCAGCTCGACCTCGAGCAGCTGGCCGGTCAGTCCCATGCCGCCGAGCGTCGCGGCGAACAGCTCCGCCTCGCTCGAATCCGAAACGTCGAGTACGCGGCCGTCGGCGACGCGCATGCGCAGCTCGCGAACGTGATTGCCGAACGTGCCCGCGGAGTGGTGGTTCTTGCCGTGCACGTCGCAGGCCACCATTCCGCCCAGCGTCACGAACTCGGTGCCGGGCACGACCGGCGGTGCGAAGCCGCGCGGCAGGATCACGCGGCCGAGCTCCGCGAGTGACAGGCCCGCCTCGGCGCGCAACACCCCGGTCGTCGGGTCGAAGCCGAGGATCCGGTCGGCGCGCGCGGTCGACACCACCTGCGCGCCCGCGCGCGCGGGCAGCGAGGCGTCGCCGTACGAGCGTCCGAGGCCTCGGAACAGCACCGGCTCGCGACTCGCGCGCAGCAGGTCGTCGTCGCGGGTCTCGTGCGCCTCGAGGCGCGGGTAGCGGCCCCAGCCGTGGATCTCGCCCACTAGAACGCGCTCCGGCGCAGGATCGGCCGCGGCAACGCCCGGACCGCCGTCATCACGCCGCGCCAGATCGGTGGCGCGTAGACGATGCGCTGTCCGCGCAGGATGCCGCGCAGGGCGGCGCGCGCGACCGGCTCGGGCTGCGAAGCGAACGGCGGCGCGCGCAGACCCTCGGTCATGCCCGTGTGCACGAAGCCCGGCTTCACCACGACGGTGCGCAGTCCCGCGTCGCGATACCGCAGATCGAGCCCGTCGAGGTAGTGGTCGAGCCCCGCCTTGGCCGCGCCGTACAGCGCGACCGGCGAGCGCGCGCGATCGCCGGCGACCGACGAGAACACGCACAGCGTTCCGCCGCCGCCCGCGACCAGCCGCGCGCGCGCCTGTTCGCAGAACACGATCGTGTTCGTGAAATCGAGCTCGAGCAGACGGCGACACAATTCGGGGTCGCGCTCGAGCTCGTCCTGGCTGGCGAACACCGCCGCCGTCACGACCACCAGCTCGAGCCGGCCGAGCGCCGCGGCGGCCCCGTCGAGCGCGGCTCCGAAGCCGGACGGCTCGCCCAGATCACAGGCAACGGTCGAGACCGCGCCGCTCGCACCGCGCGCCTCCAAGTCGCGCGCGCTGCGTTCGAGCTCGAGCGCGTCGCGACCGAGCAAGGCGATGCGGTCGCCGCGCGCCGCCAGCAGGCGCGCAAGGGCCCGACCGATCCCGCGGGTCGCTGCGAAGAGCGCGGCGTTCACGGCCAGATCCTAACGATTCGCGCCTGACTGCGCGGCGTCCTGAGGGTCGAGCGGTGCATGGCTCGACTTCGACGCATCCGGGCCCGAGGTTGATCACCTCGGGCCGGATTCGGTCAGCCCAGGACGGGCCTCACTGGGGCTGCAGCAGTGTGGGCGGCGGGATGGGCGCGGGTGGCGGTTGCGAGCTCGTGGCGCAGCGCACCGCGCCGCGCTCGGCGGCCCCCACGTCCCAGGGCCCCGTGGTCGTGCCGCTGCGGCAGTTCCCGAACGCGTCCTCGAACACCCAGCCGTCTCGAGTGCTGGTGGGCACGAAGGTGGAGCCCGCGTCCGCCACGCCGCTGGCATTGGTGCCGAGCTGGAAGCTGTTCTTGGTGGTCGCGCCCCGAGCCGGCACCGCCGCGACGAACGGGTTGGTCCCGACGGCGACGTTGTTCGCGCGCGTGAACGAAGAATGGTCCTGGATCGTGCCGGCGAAACCCGGAGACACGATCAGGTTGTTGCGCGAGAAGCACCCGCCCTCGCAGCCGCTGCCCAGGTTGCCGCGCGTGGACGCGAAGTTGTAGCGGCTCGAGTACGGATTCGAGAAGTAGATCGTGTTGTTGTCGATGTGGTAGTTGTTCGAGACCGACGAGCCCGAGGTGTGCTGCGTAGGCTCGCCGGTCGCGACCACGAAGGTCGAGTCCCAGTTTCCGAACGAGCCCTGCAGGTCGACGATGTTGTTGCGGATGGTGAAGTCGCCGCCCTGGAGCTCGAACACGCCGAGGCGCTGCGCCGGTCCGCCGGCGGCGTACTTGAAGAAGTTCCGCTCGAAGATGAAGTCGGCCACGTTCACGATCTTGCCGGCGCCGATCCCCGAGCCGCCGCATTGCGGCGCGCCTTCGCCGCAGTTGCAGCCCGAATCCACGCACACGCGGACGCTGAAGAAGCCGTTGTCGCCCGGATTCTCCACGACGTTGTCGGAGATCAGCACGAAGCGGTTGGCCTCTTGTTCGGGAGTGAAGCTCGCGAACTCGTCGTAGGCGCGGAACTGCCAGTGCATGTTCGTACTGGCCGCGTTGATCCAGCGCGTGTGCTGGATCAGGTAATGCTGCATGTGGTGCGAGCGCAGCGACGAGTACTGTCCGCCGTTCTTGTTGAACGTGCCGCCCATCCAGATCACGTAGTCGGCGCCGGGCCAGCTCGCGTAGCCGGTGGACGCCGTCGCGGTGCAGTTGACCTCGACATAGGCGTGCAACCGACCGACGCGGGTCGTGCCCGGGCGCTGCAGGTCGACCGGCGGCTCGTCGATGCACGTGCCCGAGAACTGCGCGTTCACTCGGTAGAAGGTCAGGTTGTCGGTGAAGTTCGTGGCGAGAATGGTCTGATTGGAGCGCAGCTCGACGCCGGTGACGGTCCAACCGGTGCCCCAGTCGTTTCGGCCGGCGTGCGCGATCACCGGGTCGGCGCCAGCGCCGAAGGCGGAGATCATGCTCGGCGCGGTCGCGCTGGCCGAGAACACCACCTGATTCGAACCGGTGAAGGTGTCGCCGCGGCGCAGCAGAATCCGGCGAGCGCCCGCATCGGCGTTGGCGCAGTCGCCGCTGCCCGAGCAATTGTCGCCGCCGGTGATCAGCGTGTTCCAATTGTTGGTGACCGTGCAGTTGTCGTCGCCGCCCGCGCAGTTCAGCGGACAGCCGGTCCAGTTGCTCGCCGAGGTGGCGAAGCAGAACGTGTTCGCGGGCGTGAACGCGGTGGCCGGATCGACCACTGTGACCGAGCGCGTCGTGGTGGCGAGCTCGCCCGAGGGGTTCGTCACGCGCAGTGTCACCGTGTAGCTGCCCGGGTTGTCGTAGACGTGGCCCGCGATGCCGCCGGTCGCCGCGTTCTTGGACAGGCCCGAGACCGACCAGGTGCCCGAGCTCGTGTCCCCGAAGTCCCACTGGTAGAGCAGGCTGTGGAAGGGCCGCGTGAAGGCCGAGTCGGTGGTTTCATTGCCGCCGGTGCCGATCGCGTCGAAGTGCACGGCGCAGGGCGCCACACAAGTCGGGCCTTGTACCGGCCGGGCGGTGAAGCGAGCGGTCGGCGCAGCCGAGGCGGATGTGGCGGCGAAGGTCGCCAGGAATACCGCAATCAGAATTCTCGAGCTCATGCCGGAACGCTCCCATCGCAATCGCGACTTTGGGGGAACATCGGGTTCTCGAAGCATGATAACCGTGATCGGCCTTACACCCACACGACGCTTGCGCCACGCGCATCGGAACCGGGCGAGGAAGTTAGGGGCCGGCCAAGCTTGCCGTTGGAGTTGCACGTGATTGAAAAGATCCTGCGTGGCCCGGCCGATGCTATTCTCGGCCGCCGTCAGCGGGAGCTCGATCGGCACCCGCTCGAAGCGAGCGGGCGGGTGGGATGAGTCAGGCGTGACGCGGACGCTATCGGTCGAGAGGATTCTGGCGGGCGCGTACGTGTGGCTGCCGCTGCTGGTGGTGGTTCTGCTCGCCGCGCCCAGCATCGGCTATCTGCTGCCGAACTACGCCTGCGTTCTGGGCGAGAGCTACCAGCCGCTGCGCGCGCTGCGCTTCTTCCAGACGCTCGGCCAGGATTTCCACAAGTACGGGCCGATGACCAACCTGCTGCTCGCGCCGGGCTACGCGCTGTCGCTCGGCGGCTGGTGGTGGAGCGGCACGTTCGCGAATCCGAGCGGCGAATTCCCCTACGGGTTGCAGCAGCCGCTCGAGCAGCTTTCGTTCCTGATCGTGCAGGGGCGCGTGATCTTCCTCCTGCTGTTCGTGGGGCTGTTCGCGTTCCTGCTCACCAGCCTGCGCGCGGTGACATCGAATCGCCTGGCGGTCGCGCTCGCGTTCTCGTTCTGCGTCGCCACGAACTACTGCGCGGTCGGCTTCGCGGCGTTCACGCGTCCCGACGGGCCGATGCTCGCGCTGGTCGGAGCTTCGCTCGGCGTGTACATGCGCATCCTGCACGACGGCCTGACGCTGCGACGCGGCGTCTGGCTCTCGGCGCTCGCGGTGTGCGCGATCTCGACCAAGGAGATCGCCGGCCCCGTCTACGTGCTGCCCTATCTCGGCCTGCTGTTTCTGGCCGCGCAGGAGGCACGCGCGAACCCCTCGAGGCGCGCCGCGGTCGCGCGCAGCGTCGGCTGGATGCTCGCCACCGGCGTGGTTGCCTATCTCGTGCTCAACGTCGTGTACGCGCCCGCGAACTGGTGGCTGCGCATCTCGCACTGGCTCGCCGGCAGCGGCGCCGACAGCGCGGTGTGGGGCGGACTCGGCTCGGGTGCGATGACCGAAGCGGGCTTCGCCGAGCTGCTCGCGCAGACCTTCGTCAACAATCTCGGGCCCGGCGGAACCCTGGTGACGCTCGCGGCGCTAGTCGCGCTTGCGCTGTCGCGGCCGAAGCAGGCTTTCTTCTCGCTGCTGCCGGTGCTGAGTGTGGTCGCGCTCGGGCTGGTTCCGCTCGGCTACGGCAGCGACCACTTCACTGCGGTCGCGGCCGTCGCGCTGGTTCCGCCCGTCGCGTTCGGACTCGACGTGCTGCTCACGCGAGCCGCCTCCGGTTGGGCGCGACCCGCACTGGGCGCCGCGCTCGGGCTCGCGCTCGCCGTGAACCTGGCCTTCGCGAACTTCGCCTGGATCCGACTCGAGGGGTTGTTTCCGCGCGTGGTCGAGCGCGCGCTCGCGGACGATCCGCCCGGCGACGCGTCGATCAGCCTGGCGGAGGTCTATCCGGAAATTCCCGGCAAGTCGCGGCTCAGCTGGCTCGGCTATCGCGTGGACCCGAAGTCGCTGCGGCAGATCATGGACGCGGAGCCCTCACAGCGACCGGATCGCATCTACCTGTACAGCGGCATGCGCGGCTTCATCGAGCAGGCCAAGTCGCAGCCCGCGCGCGCGCAAATGCTGATCGGCGAGGGGCTCGACGTCTCGCGCTGGAACGGCGTCGAGGCGCTCGGTTACCGCCTGTCACGCACGGTCGAGCCGGCGACGCCCGCGTGGTTCCGCTTCGACTGGATGCCCGCCGTCGACCTGTGGCGGCGCCTGAGCCCCGTGTACGTCTACGAACGCAGCGGCGTCGATCGCGGACCGAGCGGCGGGTGACAGGCGCGCTCCGACGCTGCCTGGCGCTGCTCGTCGCGACGTTCCTGTCGCTGGCGATCTGCGAGGCGTTGGTGCGCGCCTTCGTGGTCGTGCGCAACGTCGGGCCGTCGTTCACGGTCTTCGACGAAGCCTACGGCAAGCGCCTGCGTCCGAGCTTCGAGACCACGCGCATCGCGCCCGAGTTCACGATGCGCTTCAGGACCAACTCGCTGGGCTTCCGCGGTCCCGAGCCGAGCCGCGTGCCGACGCGCGCGCTGCTGTTCCTGGGCGACTCGTTCACGATGGGCTACGGCGTGAGCGATGGCGAGGAGTTCCCCGCGCTGGTTCGCGAGCGCATGCACGCAGGCGCGGAGGACGGGATTCCGGTCATCAACGCCGGCACGGGTGACACCGGAAACGGTCGCTGGCTGAAGTTCTTGCGCCTCGAGGCGCCGCGCTTCGCGCCGCGCGCGGTCGTGCTGCAGGTTCACGCCAACGATTTCACCGACAACCCCGCAGAGGGTCTGTTCGCGCTCGCGCCCGACGGGGCGCTGGTCGAGCTGCCCGCGCGTCCGCCGGGTCTCACGCGCATCGTGCAGCACGTCATCGAAGCGGTGCCGGGTCTCTCGTATTCGTACCTGGTCGGGCTCGCGAAGCAGCTCTCCTGGCGCCGGGCCGCGCAGGGCGCAGCCGGACTCGAGCCTTCGCAGGCCGGCGCCACGCCGTCCGAGAGCGATCGGCTGACGCTGGCGCTGGTGGCGGAGTCGGTGCGGATCTGCAACTCGAACGGCTGGCCGGTGCTGCTCGTGCTCAGCGACGTCGGCGAGCCGCAGGCGGCGTGGCTGCGCGCGGTTGCGCTCGAAGCGGGCGCTGCGCTGCTCGAGGTTCCGACCAAGAGCGCGCGTCCCGATCTCTACTTCGAGCTCGACGGCCACTGGACCCCGGCCGGCCACGTCTACACCGCACAGCGTATCCTCGAGGCGCTGCCCGGGCTGGGCATCCCCGTGACGCGCGAAGCGGCGGACGCGCGATGAGCGCCGCAGCGAAGCACCGGCCGTGGCTCGGCATCGCGGTCGCGTTGACGTCGCTGGCGCTCTCGCTCGGATTGGCGGAGCTGGCGCTGCGCTTGTTCGCGCCGCGGCCGCCCTCGTGGCTCGCGATCTACCGCCGACATCCCGTGCTGCCGTTTTACTCGCTGCTTCCGAACCTGCACACCACCATCGACACCGGCGACGCGCACTGGGTCGTCGCGACCGACGCCGACGGCTTCCGAATCGGCGACGTCGCGCCCGGCGAAAGCCCGTGTACGGATCTGTGGCTCGGCGATTCCTTCGCGCTCGGTCACGGCGTGAACTTCGAGCAGTCGATCGTGGGCCGCTTCGCGGCGAGCGCGCCCGATTCGCGCCAGGTCAACAGCGCGGTTCCGGGCTACGGCCCGGTACAGTACCGTCAGGTGCTCGAGCACCTGCTCGCGGAAGGGCGTCGGTTCGACGCCATCTACGTGCTGAGCTACGTCGGGAACGATTTCCACGACGCGCTGTGGGACAAGGACGTCGGCGTGCGCGACGGCGTGGTCGGTCATCAAGGGGACTGGAAGAGCTACTTGAAGACCTGGTCGCACCTGTACCGGCTCGCGTCGGCGGTGTCGCATCGCCTGGGACCGCCGGCCGAGTCGCCGTACGCGAAGATCGACGAAGAGCTAGCCGAC
>JANNLG010000230.1:0-6190 GCA_031396695.1 Deltaproteobacteria bacterium | reverse complement strand
CGAGCGTGAGCGATTTGCGCTTGTGCTCGAGGGCGTAGTCGATGGCCGCGCGCACCAGCCGCTCCGTGCCCTGCCGCGACACGGGCTTGATGCCGATGCCGCTGGTGGCCGGGAAGCGGATCGTCTTGACCTTCATCTGCTTCTGCAGGAACGCGATCACTTTCTTGGCTTCCGCGGAGCCCGCCTTCCACTCGATGCCCGCGTAGATGTCTTCCGTGTTCTCGCGAAAGATCACCATGTCGACGAGCTCGGGGTGCTTCACGGGACTGGGCACGCCCTCGTACCAGCGCACCGGCCGCAGACACACGTACAGATCGAGCATCTGGCGCAGGGCGACGTTCAGGCTGCGGATGCCGCCGCCGATCGGCGTGGTGAGCGGGCCCTTGATGCCGACCAGACACTTGCGAAACGTGTCGACGGTCTCGTCGGGCAGCCAGTTCTTGGTGCGATCGAACGCCTTCTGACCGGCGAGCACCTCGTGCCAGCCGATCTTGCGCCGGCCCGCGAACGCCTTCGCGACCGCCGCGTCGAACACGCGCACGGACGCCTTCCAGATGTCCCGACCGGTGCCGTCACCCTCGACGTAGGCGATCGTCGGGTTGTCCGGAACCTCGAGCGTTCCGTCGCGGCGCTTCTTGATCAAGGAGCCGGGCTGGCGCACCAGCGGGGCATCGGCCATCGGGGGATCCTCCTCGGCGCGGCGCAGTATAGGCGCTAGCTCGCGGCGGTCGCAATGACACGCGCGGCGTTTTCGAAGGCGCGTTCGAGCGCCGTGTAGTCGAGCGTGACCGGGAACTGCGGGAACTCCGCGATCACGTTCGCCGGCGGCCGGAACAGGATGCCCGCGTGCGCGGCCGCGAGCATGCTCGTGTCGTTGTAGCTGTCGCCGGCCGCGATCACCCGGAACGCGAGCGCGCGCAGGTGCTCGACGCTCTGGCGCTTCTGGTCGGGCATGCGCAGCCGGTAGCCTGTGATGCGGCCGGAGCTCGGCTCGACGACCAGATCGTGCGCGAACAGCGCGGGAAAGCCGAGCTTGCGCATGAGCGGCTTCGCGAAGTCGTAGAACGTATCGGAGAGGATCAACACCTGGTGCCGCTCGCGCAGGCGGTCGAGGAATTCGAGCGCGCCGGGCAGCGGCTCGAGCGTGTCGATCACCGCTTGGATCTCGCGCAGGCCGAGCTTGTGCCGATCGAGAATCGCGAGCCGCGCGCGCATCAGCACGTCGTAGTCGGGCTCGTCGCGCGTGGTGCGGCGCAGCTCGGCGATGCCGGTGCGCTCGGCGACGTTGATCCAGATTTCGGGCACGAGCACGCCCTCGAGGTCGAGACACGCGACGATCAAGCTGTACTCCTGCGCGCTAGTCGCGCTTGTAGACGGTGCCCGCGCGCATCACGAAGATCACGCGCGCGAGCTCGGTGACGTCGACCAGCGGGTTGCGCCGCGTCGCGATCAAGTCGGCCTGCTTGCCGACTTCGAGCGTGCCGACCTCCGACTCGATGCCGAGCAGCAACGCGGAGCCGAGCGTGGCCGCGCCGAGCGCGTCCATCGGCGAGAGACCCGCTTCGACCATGTAGGCGAGCTCACGCGCATTCTCGCCGTGCGGAAACACGCCCGCGTCGGTGCCGAACGCGATCCTCACGCCGCCCGCGTGCGCGCGGCGCAGCGCGTCCTGGATCTGCGGCCCGACCTGCCGCGCCTTCTCGGCGACCGCGGGCGGGTAGTAGCCGGGCAGCTTCGCGCGCTCCTCGACGGTCTTGCCCGCGATCACGGTCGGCACGTACCAGGCGCCGGTCTTCTTGAACAGCTCGATCGACGACGCGTCGAGGAACGTGCCGTGGTCGATCGAGTCTACTCCGGCGCGCAGCGCCGCATTGATGCCCTTCGCGCCGTGCGCGTGCGCCGCCACCTTGCGGCCGAGCATGTGCGCGGTGCTGACGATCTCCTCGAGCTCGTCGTCCTTGAACTGCACGTCGGTGCCGGAGCGGGTGTTCGAGAGCACGCCGCCGGTCGCGGTCAGCTTGATCAGATCCGCGCCCCGCTTCACCTGCGCGCGCACCGCCTTGCGCGCCTCGTAGGGTCCGTCCGCGACGCCGAGGAACGCGCCCGGTGGGTCGAACAGGTCTTCCCGGTAGCCGTTGGTGCGATCGGCGTGTCCGCCCGTGGGCGAGATCGCGTAGCCGGCGACGAGCATGCGCGGGCCGGGGATGGTGCCGTTCGCGATCGCGTCGCGCAGCGCGAAGACCGCCGGCCCGCCGCCGAGATCGCGCACCGACGTGACGCCGGCCTCGAGCGTTCGCCGCGCGTACACCGAACCGCGTAGCGCCGCGTCCGCTTCGTCCTCGGTCACGCGGCGCAGCCGGGCTTCGGCGTCGTGCTCGAACGTCAGGTGCACGTGCGCGTCGACGAGCCCGGGCATCACGAACGCCTCGCGCAGGTCGATCAGCTCGAAGTCGCCGCTCTTGCCGGCCATGACCGCGTCCGGCGTGACGATCCCCGTCAACACCTCGGCGATCCGGCGCTCGTGCACGACCAGCGTCGTCTCGCCGCGCGCAGGCTGTCCCGCCACCAGCAGGACCTGACCGCACTGCACGATCGTCCAGCGCTCCGCCGGAAGCTCCGCCTCACTCCGCGCGCGCTGAGGTGCGTACACGAGTACAACGACGAGGACGAGCAGAACCCGGAACTTCACGAACGCCGCGCCTCGCTAGATCTGCCGGCCAAGGCCTTGCCAGTAGCGTTCGCGGATCGCGCGCCGCTGCACCTTGCCGGCTTCGCTGCGCGGGAGCGCCGCGTCGAAGTCGACGCCGCGCGGACACTTGAAGTGGGCGAGGCGCGCGCGGCAATGCTCCATCAGCTCGCGCGCGAGCGCCTCGCTCGGCGCAAAGCCGGGAGCGAGCTGCACGACCGCGCGGACCTCTTCGCCGAACTCCTCGTTCGGCACACCGACCGCGGCCGCGTCGGCCACCGCCGAGTGCATCAGCAGCACCGCGTCGATCTCGGCCGGGTAGATGTTCACGCCGCCCGAGATGATCAGCTCCGAGGTGCGGCCGGTCAGGAACACGTAGCCGTCCTCGTCCTGGTAGCCCATGTCGCGCATCGTGAACCAGTCGCCGTCGTAGCTCGACTGGGTCTTCTTCTCGTCGCCGAAGTATTCGAAGCGGCCGACGGGGGGCGCGCGAAACCAGATCGTGCCGACGGTTCCGGTCGCGACGTCGAGGCCGTCGTCGTCGCGGATCACGAGGTTGCCCGGGTCGGCAGGCCGGCCCACCGAGCCGGGCCGCGCGAGCCACTCGTCGCTGGTGATGAAGGTGCCGCCGCCCTCGGTCGCGGCGTAGTACTCGTAGACGATCGGCCCGAGCCAGTCGATCAGCGCCTTCTTGACGTGCACGGGCGTGGGCGCGGCGCCGTGCAGGAGCACGCGCAGCGACGACACGTCGTGACGCACCTTCACGTCGTCGGGCAGCGCGAGCAGGCGGTGGAACATGGTCGCGACCATGTGCGTGTGCGTGACCCGGTGCTTTTCGATCTGGCGCAGCGCATCGGCCGCGTCCCAGCGATCCATCAGCACGGTGCCGATGCTGGCCGCGAGCGGCGCGATCAGATTGAACGCGAGCGGAGCCGCGTGGTAGAGCGGCCCCGTACACAGCATGCGGTCGCTGTCGGGCTGGTACTTCGCGATCTTGCCGATCTCGCGCGCCAGCCCGCCGACCGGCGGCGTCTGCCGACGGTACACACCTTTGGGTCGCCCGGTGGTGCCCGAGGTGTAGAGCATGGTGCTGCCGAGCACCGGCTCCTCCACGTCGGCGTCGCGCTCGAGCGCGAGCGCGCCGTCGAAGCTCTCGAAGCCGGCGACCGGGCCGCCGATCGCGAGCCGCAGCGACGCCTTCGTCGCCTCGCGCGCGACGTCCGCGGCGACTTCGGCGAAGCGCGCGTCGGCCAGGAACGCCCGCGCCTCGCAGTTCTCGACGATGTACGCAATCTCGTCGCGCTGCAGGTGCCAGTTGATGCAGGTGAGGCGCAAGCCGCCGCGAATCGCGGCCGCGTAGGTCACCGCGAACTCGGGCCGGTTCGAGCACAACAGCGCGACCGCGTCGCCCTTGCCCACACCGCGCGCCGCGAGCGCGCGCACGAGCTGGTTCGCGCGCGCATTCAGCTCGCCGTACGTGAGCGAGCCGAAGTCCGACAGGATCGCCATGCGCTCCGGCGCGTCGCGCGCCGTGACCGCGATCGTCATGCCGTGTGCAGGCGCCTCTTCAGGGCGCAGAGTCGTGTGGCCGGTCGAGTCGTTCATCCCGTCTCCAGGGCGCGATTCTACTTCGCGGCGCTCTCGCCCGTGTAGGTCACGCGGTAGACCGCGCCGCCGAAGTCGTCCGAGACGTACAGCGCGCCGTCCGGTCCGTCCTGCACGTCGACGGGCCTGCCGATCACGTTGCCGTCGACCTCGAAGCCGGTCAGGAAGTCGGACTCCACGATCGCGCCACCGCCGGCCGGCCACTCGAGCAGCACCACCTTGTAGCCGCTCTTCGCGGTCCGGTTCCAGGAGCCGTGCAGCGCCACGAAGGCCTGGTTCCGGTAGCGCTCGGGGAAGGAGCTGCCGCGGTAGAAGCGCAGGCCGAGCGGGGCGGTGTGCGCGCCGAAGCCGTGTGCGGGCTGCGCGGCGCTCGCCTCCTTCGCTCCTCCCTGCCCGCCGAAGTCCGGGTCGGCCACGCCCATCCCGTTCACGAACGGCCAGCCGTAGAACTCGCCCTGCTCGATCCGGTTCAGCTCGCAGGGCGGGAACTCGTCGCCAAGCATGTCGCGGCCGTTGTCGGTCGCGTAGAGCGCGCCGTCAGCCGGGCGCCAGTCGAAGCCCGCGGAGTTGCGTAGGCCCGCGGCGTACAGCTCGAAGTCCGATCCGTCCGGTCGAAGCCGCGCCATCGTCGCGCGGCGCTCGTCCTCTTCGAGGCAGACGTTGCAGCTCGAGCCGATCGACACGTACAGCCAGCCGTCGGGCCCGAGCCCGATGGTCTTCGTCCAGTGGTTGCCGCCCTCGGGCAGGCCCGCGAGCACGGTCTCACGCTCGCCCTTCGTCGTGCGCGCTTCCGCGTCGAAGCCGACCCGCACGATCGCGCCCATCTCGGCGACGTAGAGCTGGTCGCCGACGAATTCGAGCCCGTGCGGCCGGTCGAGCCCTTCGACCAGCACGCGCGTGCCGTCCGCGCGGCCGTCGCCGTTCGCGTCGCGCTCGAGCAGGAACACCTTTCCCTCGCGCGGCGACGAAACCAGCAGGTCGCCGGCCGAGGTGAAGCGCAGGAAGCGCGCGTTGCGAATGCCGTCCGCGAACAGGCTGACACTGAAGCCCGCGGGCAGCTTCATGCGCGCGTCGAGCTCCGACTTCGGCGGCGGCTCCGCGCCCATGAACATCCCGACCAGCGGCGTGTTCACGGCCAGACGCTCGGGCCAGAGCGTCGTGCAGGCGACGACCGCCGCCGCGAACGAGAAGCCAACCACGATCAGGACTCGGCGCATTCCGGCGCTCCTTCCGGCGCGTGACTATACTCGGCCCGCTGGAGGTGGACGGAGGATCGCTGCTCGCACTTGCCTTAGGGCAGTACGGGGAGAGGAAAGTCCGGGCTCCACAGGGCAGGGAGATGGCTAACGGCCACCGAGGGTGACCTCAGGGAAAGTGCAACAGAAATGACACCGCCAACCTGCACGCCTTCGGGTGTGCAGCGGCAAGGTTGAAATCGTGGGGTAAGAGCCCACGCGCGACAGCCGGGTGACCGGCGGCGAGGCAAACCCCTCCCGGAGCAAGCTCGAATAGGGACGCTTTCGAGGACGGCCCGTCCGAACGGATTCCCGCGGAGACGCGGGGTCTGGAGCGTCCGGGTCTGAGTGCTCGAGCCCGTCGGCAACGGCGGGCCTAGACGAATGATCCTCGCCGCACGCCTCGCAAGGGACGCGCGGAACAGGACCCGGCTTACAGTCCACCTCCAGCACCGGGGTTCCGTCGCGCGCGGAGTTGATCTAGATCTCTCCGCATGCAGCGCGTACTCGAGCACCTGATCGCCCTTCTCGATCTCGAACCGATCGAGGTGAACCTGTTCCGCGGGCGCAGCCCGCAAGACGGTTGGCAGCGCGTGTTCGGCGGGCAGGTGCTCGGGCAGGCGCTGGTCGCGGCCGGGCGCACGGTCGAGGGGCGCGCGGCGCA
>JANNLG010000201.1:0-4577 GCA_031396695.1 Deltaproteobacteria bacterium | reverse complement strand
CGCACGTCCGTCGTGTACACGAACCCTGCGTCGGCCTCGCCGAGCGCGACCTTGTTCAGGACCGCCTTCACGTACTCCTCGAGCGAGCGCGGCGCGACCGTGACGCCCGCGGCCTTCAGCGCCTCGCGTGCGTAGCGGCCGGCGGGCACCGCTTCGGCTGCGAGGATCACCACCAGATCGGCGCGCGCGAGGTCGGCGAGACCCGTCACGCCCTTCGGGTTTCCGCGTTCGACCACGATCTCGAGCCGATTTCGCGCGAACACGGCGGGTGCATTCGCCAGACGGCGCGCGCTCTCGAGCTTGCCCATGCTCACGGTGTCGGCGGTGGCGATCACCTCGGCCGGCGCGCCGGTCTCGATCTGCGCGACCAGCCCGGGCGAGCCCGCGAAGCTCTGCTCGACTGACGCCGGTGCGTGCGCGCGCGCGAAGGCTTCGCCAAGTGCGGTGAACACCTCCGAGAGCGACGACGCAGCGAACACGAGCACGGGCGTTGGCGGCGCATCCGCGGCGAGCGCGCGCGCGGGCGCCGCGAGCGCGAGCACGCTGAACAGCATGGCGAGGCTGTGCAGCGCGCGCTTCAGGACGACGTCCTCGCGCGCACGCGCCGCGTGGAGTCCGGAGGCAGCTCGATCGCCACGTTGGTCGCCTTCACCACCGCGCTCGCGAGCTGGCCGGGCGCGAGCGCGAGCTCATCCGCCGCCTCGCGCGTCATCAACGAGACCAGCCGGTGCGGCCCGGCCTGGATTTCGACCTGGGCCGCGACGCGGTCCTTGGTGACGCGCGTGATGATGCCGGCGAAGCGATTGCGCGCGGATTGTCGGGCGACCGCGCCCGATTCGTCCGTCGCGCCGAGCGTCGCGGCGAAGCGCGCGAGCGCCGCGGCATCGACGCGCCGCTCGCCGGCCTTGGTGCGGCGGCTGGCGAGCTTCCCTGCGTCGACCCAACGCCGTACGGTGTCGGAGCTCACGCCGAGCAGATTCGCGACCTCGCCGAGCCGGAGCGTTCGCAGAGCCTTGGCCATGTCTGCGCGATTCTGAACCGCGATCCGAGCAGATGCAAACCGGTGCGGTGGATTGCCTAGCGGATGCCAGCCAGACAATTCGCGCGGTCGAAGCTCAGCCCGTGAGGATGCCCTCGAAGAACTCGTTGAACTCGTCGTTGCCGGGCTCGATGTACACGCCGAAGCCGGGCTTGGCCTTTTCTTCGGGCGGGAGCTGCGCGGTGGTCCAGCGGATCGTGCCGCGCACCTCCACTTTGCTGCCCTGTCGATCGTGGAAGACGATCCGCACCGCCGCGCCCGCGGTGGGCAGCACGTCCGTGCGCACGAACAAGCCTTCCTTCGAGATGTTCTTGATGTGGCCCTTGCCGCGCAGCTTGCCGGCCTCGAACGCCGCGGGAATGCGTTTCATGACCCGTCGCAGGCGTCGTCGCTCGATTCCGTTTGCTGTGGGCATAAGCAGGGCTCCCGCACGCGCTATCGGTGCCCCCGCAAGGGCCCTTTACGACCGCGGTCACGGCTCGTGTCGCGCGCCATCTGCGACGCGCAACTCGGGTTCGTTCCCGCGCATCAGCGCCGGCGGCCGCTCTCCTCGATCGCGTAGAACAGGAACTCGCTGCCGTCCTTGGCGTGGACCCGAAAGGTAAACAGCCGCGGCGTCCGACCTTCCTCGGGCGGGTGCGCTGTGAAGTACTGGGTGACCAGCTTGGCGCCGTCGGTGCCCGCCGGGATGCCCTCGACCACGACCCGGCTCTCGCCGCCGTCGAACGAGAGTACGCGCGGCGGCTGCGCGCCCGCCTCGACGCCGATCTCGCGCACCTCGAGCTCTCCGCGGTGCGCGTTGTAGGTGAGCGGTCCCGCGCTCGCCATGCGCCGGAAGTCGGCGAGGCCGTACTCGGGCCGGTTGCGGCTGCGGAAGTGCAGATACAGGACGCCGCGCCGGTTGACGACGTGCCGATCCACGCTGGTGTAGCAGTAGTCCGCGTTCTCGACCTGGATGCCGTAGAAGGTCGCCTTCAGCAGCTTCCCGCCGCCTTGCTCGGGCGCGCCCTTCACGACCACCGAGTCCTCGACCTCGATCTGGCTGCCGTCCAGGAGTTTGCAGGTGACGGGCATGATGTAGCGGCCCGACAGGAACAGGATGGCGACCTCGTCCGCGTTCATGTGCGCGGGCTTCTGGTACTCGCTCTCGCCCTGCGCGCGCGCGCCTGCCGGCAACAGGGCCAGAGCCAAGCTGAGGAGCGCTGCGAATCGCATCGCGAGCAGTGCTAGCCTGCCGCGGGGTCGGCTGCAACCGAGCGCGGAGGTCGTTCGTATGTCGGGTCGCATGTTCGCGATGTGGCTGCTTGCGACCGGAATCACGGCACAGACCTACGTCCTTCCGCCGCCGGGCGGCGAGGGCTGGCGGCCGCTCGTCTTCCCACGCGTCGAGAAACAGACCGCGTACGAGCGGGCCGAATTCGAAGGCGCGCCGGTGCTGCGTGCGCAGGCGACCTGCTCGGCGTCCGGTCTCGTGCACGGCGTGCCGGGTCTCGAGCTCGCCAAGACGCCGCGGCTCGCCTGGCGCTGGCGGGTCGATCGCGATCTGCCGGCGCGCGACCCGCGCGCGAAGTCGGGCGACGACTACGCCGCGCGCGTGTACGTGGCGTTCCGCTTCGAGCCCGAACGCGCGTCGCGCTTCGAGCGGCTCAAGCGCGGGGCTCTGCGCCTGGTCTATGGCGAAGAGCTGCCGGGCAGCGCGCTCAACTACGTGTGGTCCGCGAGCGAGCCGACGGGCACTTCATGGGCGAGCCCGTATGCCGAGCAGTCGCGCATGATCTCGCTCGGCGCGGGGCCGGCCGGCGCGTGGCGCGAGGCGAGCGTCGACCTGCCGGCCGACTATCGGCGCGTGTTCGGCGCGGAGCCGCCGCCCGTGGAGTTCGTCGCGGTGATGTCGGATGCGGACGACGGCTGCGGCGAAACGCTGGCGTGGTTCGCCGATCTGCGCTTCGCTCCGCAATGATTCGATGGGGACGAGAATGAGTTTCGAGACAACGCTCGCGGCCCGCGGACTCGGGCCGCTCGTTCGCGGCTCCGCGCGCACGCTGCAGCTCAACCTGACCAAGCGCTGCAACCTGGCGTGCCATCACTGTCACGTGGAGTCGTCGCCCAAGCGCAGCGAAGCCATGGACGCACGCACGCTCGAACGTGCGCTCGAGCTGTTGGCACGCAGCCCCGGCATCGACACGCTCGACATCACCGGTGGCGCGCCGGAAATGCATCCCGGCTTCCGCGGCTTGGTGCGAGCTTCGCGCGCGCTCGGCCGCAACGTGATCGACCGCTGCAACCTGGTGATCCTGGACGAGCCCGGACACGGGGACACGGCCGAGTTCCTGGCTGCGCAGCGGGTGCGCGTGATCGCATCGCTGCCGTGCTACCAGGAGGGCAACGTCGACGGCCAGCGTGGCCGGGGCGTGTTCGAGCGCAGCGTCGCCGCGCTGCGTGTGCTGAACGCGCTCGGCTACGGCAGGCCGGGAAGCGGCCTCGCGCTCGACCTGGTCTACAACCCGGTCGGCGCATCGCTGCCGCCCGCACAGAGTTCGCTCGAGCGAGACTACAAGCGCGAGCTCGAGAGCCGCTTCGGGATCGTGTTCGACCGGCTGCTCACGCTCACCAACATGCCGATCCGCCGCTACGCCGACTGGCTGGCTCGCCGCGGCGAGCTCGAGGCGTACCAAGCGCTGCTCGTGAATCACTTCAACCCCGAGGCGGTATCCGAACTTATGTGTCGCACGACGGTGTCGGTCGACTTCCGAGGCGAGCTCTTCGACTGCGACTTCAACCAGGCGCTCGATCTGCCCGCCGGTGGCGCGCGCCGGACGCTCTTCGAGCTCGACTCGCTCGACGACCTCGAGAGCGAGCCGATCGCGACGGCGGAGCACTGCTTCGGCTGCACGGCCGGCGCGGGCTCGAGCTGCGGCGGAGCGCTCACGGCATGACGCGCCCCGGAACGATCCTGCCGAACGACGCGTGGAACCAGAAGCTGATCGCGAACGTGCATCCGTCGGATTGGAAGAACCCGACGCCCGCGAGTCGCTACGACCTGGCCGTGCTCGGCGCCGGCACCGCGGGCCTGGTGACCGCGGTGGTTTCCGCGGGACTCGGCGCGCGGGTGGCTCTGATCGAGCGGCACCTGATGGGCGGCGACTGCCTGAACGTGGGCTGCGTGCCGTCGAAGACGCTGATCCGAGCGGCGCGCGCCGCAGCCGACGTGCGCGACGCGACGCGCTTCGGTGTACGCGTGCCGGAAGGGGTCACGGTCGACTTCGCGGCGGTCATGGAGCGCGTGCGGCGCGTGCGCGCGGAGATCTCGCCGCACGATTCCGCGAAGCGCTACGCGGAGCTGGGGGTCGACGTGTTTCTGGGCGAGGGGCGCTTCACGAGCCCCGAGACGCTCGAGGTCGACGGCGCGTCGCTCCGCTTCAAGCGCGCGGTCGTCGCCACCGGCGCGCGCGCGGTCGCGCTGCCGATTCCTGGACTCGTCGAAGCGGGCTTTCTGAGCAACGAGACCGTGTTCGAGCTCGAAGCGCTGCCCGCGCGG
>JANNLG010000110.1:0-2350 GCA_031396695.1 Deltaproteobacteria bacterium | reverse complement strand
CGATGACCGGGGACGCTCAGGGGGCAGATCGCGGTGAACTCCCTCAACTTGAATCCAGTTCGCGCCACGTTCGCGCCATTTCGCACTCTCGGGGCCGAGCGTGCGTCTAGAAAGCTACTGCAAGTGCCTGAGAACACTGGCGTCCCCGATGCGAGTCGAACGCATGACCTGCTGCTTAGGAGGCAGCCGCTCTATCCATCTGAGCTACGGGGACGGAATGTCGGATCGATCCGAAGGCGCGAAGCGCGATCGGCGAGCAAGTGTCGCTCGCGCGTTAGAGCCCCGCCAGATGGGCGGCGAGGGCTTCGGGCGCCGAGTAGAACGGCGAGTGGTCGGTGTCGAGCGTGAACACTTTCTCGCAGTGGCGGGCGGTGGCCATGCGGCGCTGCGCGGCGGGCGTGATGGCGCGGTCGCGCAGGCATTCGATGTACACGCGCGGCAGGCGGCCGGCGCGTTCGGGTGTGTAGTGCAGCACGTCCGTGAGCGGCGCGCGCGCCTGGGGCACGAGACGGGCGGCGGCGCGTGCGGCGTCGTCGGCGGGCGAGGTGGCGTAGAACGCGGGCACGATCGCGTCGGGCTTCACGGTCAGCGACAGGAAGTCCGCGTCGGGTACGAGGTTGCCCACCAGCGCCGAGTCGGGGTCGCCGGCCGATGCGCCGAGCAGCGCTTCGCCGTCGCCGATCAGGAACGCGGTCAGGTACACGAGCGTGCGTATGCGCTCGGGAATGAGCTCGGCGGCGGCGGTGATCACGACGCCGCCCATGCTGTGGCCGACCAGCACGACGGCCTCGGGCTGCGCGGCGATCGTCGCGCGCTCGCGCTCGGCGTAGGCGTCGAGCGTGATCTGCGCGAGCGGGGTTCGATCGTCGCCGTGGCCGGGCAGGTCGGGCGCGACCACGCGGTGGCCGCGCGCCGCGAGCAGCGGCGAGAGCTTCTCCCAGCACCAGGCCCCGTGCCAGGCGCCGTGAACCAGCACGAACGTCGTCATCGCGTCTCCTCACTGCAGCGGCCGTCGACCAGGCGCAGGGTTCGGGAGGCGAGCATACGCGTGTCGGCGGGGTCGTGCGTGACGAGCACGCAGGGGCCGCGGAACTCGGCGAGGTGGCGGCGCAGCGTCTCGCGCACGTCGATCGCGGCGTCCTCGTCGAGCGAGGCGAATGGTTCGTCGAGCAGCAGGGCCCGCGGTGCGATCGCGAGCGCGCGGGCGAGCGCGATCTTGCGCGACTCTCCGCCCGAGAGCGTCGCTGCAGGCGCGTGCTCGAGCGCACCGAGCCCCATCCGTTCGAGCCATTCGCGCGCGCTCTGACGGGCTTCGCTGCGCGAAGTTCCGCGCGCACGCAGGCCGAAGGCGACGTTTTCGAGCGCGGAGAGGTGCGGGAAGAGCCGGCCGTCCTGGAACACGATGCCGACGTCGCGCGCTTCGGGCGCGACGAATACGCGCGCGTCGGGATCGTCGAGCACCACGCCGCCGAGCTCGATGCGGCCGCGCTCCAACGGCACGAGCCCGGCGAGCGCGAACAGCGCGGTGCTCTTGCCCGCGCCGTTCGGGCCCACCAGCGCGAGCACTTCGCCGTCCTCGACGCGGAACGCGACGTCGAGCGCGAAGCGGCCGAGGTGCACGGAGAGCGTGGCCGCGAGGCTCATCGCGCGCGGCCGCTCATCGCCCGAGCCAGTTCTCGCGCAGCGCGACCAGTACCACGAGCGCGACGCCGAGCAGCACCAGGCTCATCGCGAACGCGGCTTCGGGGTGGGTCTCGAGGGCGATGTACACCGCGAGCGGCAGCGTCTGCGTGCGGCCGGGCAGGTTGCCGGCGAATGTGATCGTGGCGCCGAACTCGCCGAGCGCACGCGCCCAGCACAGCGCGGCACCGGCTCCGAGCGCGGGCACCGCGAGCGGCAGCGTGATGCGCGCGAACACGCGCAGGCGCGTCGCGCCGAGCGTCGCGGCGGCCTGCTCGAGCCGCTGAGCGACCTGGCGGAAGCCGGCTTCCGCGGCGATCACCAAAAAGGGCAGGGCGACGAAGGTCTCGGCCAGCACCGCGCCCGCGAGCGTGAACGGGAGCTGGATGCCGAAAGCCTGATCGAGCCACGCGCCGACCAGACCGCGACGGCCGAACGCGAGCAAGAGCGCCACGCCGCCGACGACGGGCGGCAGGATCATCGGCAGCAGCACCAGCGCGCGCAGCAGGCGGCGGCCCGGGAACTCGGCGCGCGCGAGCAGCCAGGCGAGCGGAACACCCAGAAGTGTCGAGAGCAGCGTCGCCGAGATCGAGCAGTACAGCGACAGCCGAAGCGCGGTCAGGACTTCGGCGCTCGTCAGCTCGTGCGCGAGCTGACTCCATGGCGCTCG
>JANNLG010000089.1:0-5887 GCA_031396695.1 Deltaproteobacteria bacterium | reverse complement strand
CTGCCGTCGCCGGGTGGCGAGCACGAGCTGGCCGAGCTCGCCGCGCGCTTGCTCGAGCAGCCCCTGCAGCGCGATCGGCCGCTCTGGGAGATGCACGCGATCGAGGGCTGCCACGACGGCCGCGCCGCGCTCCTGATCAAGGTGCACCACTGCATGGTCGACGGACTCTCGGGCGTACGGCTGCTCGACCAGATTCTCGACACTTCCAGGTCACCGCAGTCCGACGCGCGCGCGGCGCGACCGTGAACGACGTGGTTCTGTGTGGGCTCGCGGGCGGACTGCACCGCTACCTGAAGGGGGTCGGCGTTCGCACGCGCGGGCTCGAGCTCACCGCGCTGGTGCCCGTGAGCCTGCGCGCCGCCGAGGAAGCAGCCGCGCTCGGGAACCGCATCTCCGCGATCCTCGTGCCGTTGGCCGTCGATGTCGGGGACGAGGTCGCGCGCCTGGCCGCGACGCGCGCGATCACCACGCGCCTGAAGACGTCCGGTGCGTGGACCAAAATCGACGCGCTCCTGGAGCTGCTCGACGAGCTGCCGCCCGGACTCGTGGCCCTGCTCGGGCGCGCGATCGAGAGTGCGTTCGACGAGCTGCGCACGCGCGCGTGAGCGTTCGCCTCGCTCAGACTTCTTCGAGCTCGAGCAGCTCGGCCACCGTCTGCCGGCGGCGGATCGGGCGCACGAAGCCATTCTCGAGCAAGATCTCCGGCGCGAGCGGGCGCGTGTTGTAGTTGCTCGCCTGCGACGCGGCGTACGCGCCCGCGTCGTGCAGAACCACGAAGTCGCCGACCGAGGCGGTCGGCAGCTCGCGCGGCACGACCACGCCGCCCTCTTCCTGCGTGAACACGTCGCCCGATTCGCACAGCGGTCCCGCGACCACCGTCGGCTCGGTCGCACCCTCGGCGCGCGTGCCGTTCGCGCGCACGATCGAGATCTCGTGGTAGCTGCCGTACATGGCGGGGCGAATCAGGTTGTCGAAGCCCGCGTCGACGACCAGGAAGCGCGTCGATCCGACGCGCTTGCTCGCGCGCACCTGCGCGACCAGCACGCCCGATTCCGCGACCAGGAATCGTCCCGGCTCGATCTCGAGCGAGACGCGGTGGCCGACGCCCGCCTCGACCTTCTTGCGCGCCTCGTCCCACAGCCGGTGCAGCGCGCGCGTGTCGAATGGCGCCGCATCGGCGCGGTACGGAATCGGCAGCCCACCGCCACCGGAGAGTGCGCGCACGTCGAGACCGAGCGCGCGAACCTGCGCGACCATCGCGTCGCAGACGCGGCCCAGGTGCTCGAAGTCCGAGCCCGAGCCGATGTGCATGTGCAGACCAACCAGGTCGAGCTTGTGCTTCTCGACCGCGCGCAGCGCCTCGTCGAGGAATTCGTGCCAGATGCCGTGCTTGCTCCACGGCCCGCCGGTGTTGGTCTTGCGGCTGTGACCGTGGCCGAAGCCGGGATTCACGCGCAGCCACACCCGGTGCCCCGGCTTGCGCCGGCCCACCTGCTCGAGCATGTCGGTAGAGCCCGCGTTCACCGGCACGTCGAGTTCGATGACGCGATCCAGTGTCGCGTCGTCGATCACGTCCGCGGTGTAGACCACCCCCGCCGGCTCGGAGTTGCCCGTGTAGCCGGCGCGCAGCGCGCGCTCGAGCTCGCCGTTCGAGACCGCGTCGACCAGCACGCCCTCGGCGTGCATGAGCCGCAGCAGGTGGATGTTGGAGCTCGCTTTCTGCGCGTAGCGGATCACGTCGAAGCCGCGCAGCTCGCCGATCCGCGCGCGAATCACGTTCGCGTCGTACAGGTAGAACGGCGTGCCGAACTCTCGCGCGAGTCGGACGCAGAGATCTGGATCGACGTGTTTCATCGGCTCCCCGGTGCGGCGCGTGGCATGATAGCAGCGAAATGACGGACGCATCGATCACCGCACTCGATCGAGCCTGGCTGCACCCGTTCACCTCGATCGCCGAGCACGAGGCGAACCCCGGGCTCGTGATCGTGGAGGGCCGAGGTTCGCGCGTGCGCGACGCGAACGGCCGCTGGTACCTCGACGCGATGGCGGGGCTCTGGTGCGTGAACGCGGGCTACGGCCGCGCAGAGATCGCCGACGCGATCGCCGAGCAGGCGCGGCGCCTGCCCTACTACCACGGCTTCGCCGGCGCTTCGAACGAGCCGGCCAGCCGGCTGGCCGCGAAGCTGCGCGAGCTCGCGCCGATGACGAACGCGCAGGTCTTTTTCGCGAACTCGGGCTCCGAAGCGAACGACACGCAGATCAAACTGATCTGGCACTACAACAACCTGCTCGGGCGGCCCGACAAGAAGAAGCTGATCGCGCGCACGCGCGGCTACCACGGGACCTCGCTCGGCGCGGCTTCGCTGACGGGATTGCCGTACGTGCACGCGCGCTTCGACCTGCCGCTCTCCAAGCGGTTCGTGCACGTGTCGCCCGCGCACTGGCCCGCGGGAGCGGAGCCCGGCGAGACGGAGGACGCCTGCGCCGAGCGTCTCGCGCGCGAGCTCGACGAGACCATCGTGCGCGAGGGACCCGACACGGTCGCGGCCTTCTTCGCCGAGCCGGTGATGGGCGCGGGCGGAGTGTTGATCCCGCCCGCACGCTACTTCGAACGGATTCAAGCGGTGCTGCGCCGGCACGACGTGCTGCTGGTCGCGGACGAGGTGATCTGCGGCTTCGGTCGGCTCGGGCGTTGGTTCGGCTCGCAGCGCTACGCGATCGAGCCCGACCTGGTCACGATCGCGAAGGGGCTCACCAGCGGCTACCTGCCGATGTCGGCGTGCCTGGTCTCGGAGAAGGTCCACGGCGTGCTGCGCGCGGCCTCGCGCGAGGTCGGACCGTTCTCGCACGGCTACACATATTCGGGTCACCCGGTCTCGGCCGCCGCCGCGCTTGCGAACCTCGCGATCCTGGAGCGCGAGCGGCTCGTCGAGCGCGCGGATCGGACCGGCGCGCTCCTCCAGTCGCGACTGCGCGAGCGCTGCGCGGGACACCCCGCGCTCGCGGACCTGCGCGGCGTCGGGCTGATCGCGGCGCTCGAGCCTCGCGACCCCGAGCAGGCCAAGCGGCTCGCCGCGCTGCTGCTCGCCGACGGCGTGATCGCGCGCGTGGTGGCGGGCTCGATCGCCCTGTCGCCGCCGCTGGTGCTGGCCGAGGACGAGCTCGAGGAGCTGCTGGCGGCGCTCGTGCGCGCGCTCGACAAGCTCGGCTAAGAGCGCGTCGAAGCTCCGGATCTGCTCGTGGCGCGGCGGCCTGGCGGCAAGCCGCAACTGCTCCGCGCCGGGCCGGTTGAATCGGTAGATGCGCAACACGCGCGGGGTCTCCCCGAGCCCGATCGAGCGCCCGCCCACGGCGGCGTCGAGACGCCCCGTGGTCTTCGCGAGTCTCCGCCGCGCCGGCCTCCTGGGCGCGCTGCTCGTGCCCGCCGCCTTCGCCGCAGCGGGGCCACCGCCGCCGCCGGACTGGCAGCCGGCTCCGCCTGACGCGGTCTACGTGCCCGCGGCGGCGGTGATCGTCGAGCCGGTGCCCGCGGTCGTGTACACGCGGCCTGCGCCCGCGCCGCCGCCTCCGCTGCCCACCGCGCTCAAGGTCGTGTACGCGCCGTTCTACGTCGCCGCGCTCACGATCCGCTACGGCCTCTACTACGCAATCGTCGCTCCACTCGAGGTCTTCGGTCGCACGCTCGCCTACGGATTCGAAGGCGGCGTCGACGAGCCCGAGGGAAACAAGGAAGGCAAACGATGACTCGCAACGCTCGCTCGTGGTTCTCGCGCGCCCTGCTGGCCGCGCTCGGATTCGCCGGCGCGCCCGCGATCGCCGAAGACTCCGCACTCGGCTTCGAGCGCACGCCGCCGCGGCTCAGCTTCACCGACGGAGAAGTCTCGTACTGGCGGCCCGGCGACTCCGACTGGATCGACGCGCGCGTCAACACTGCGCTCGCCGCGGGCGACGAACTCGCTACCGGCCCCGGCGCGAACCTGGAGCTGCAGGTCGGACCGCGCGCGTGGGTGCGCAGCGGCGAGGCTTCGCAGATCGGTCTCAGCAGCCTGGAGCCGGACTTCCTGCAGCTCGAGCTCATCACCGGCACCGCGGCGCTCGATCTGCGCGAGCTCGCCGACGGTCAGACGCTCGAGATCGACACGCCCAATGCCGCCTTCACGATCGAGCGACCCGGCTTCTATCGCGTCGAGGTCGCGAACGACTCGACGACGTTCACCTCGCGGCGTGGCGGACGCGCGACGATCGCCACGAAGGGTGGCCTGCCCACGGAGATCGAGGCGAACGAGCAGCTCGTCGTCACCGGCACGGAATCGCCCGTGTTGGTGAGCCAGGGCGCACCGTCGCTCGACGACTGGGATCGCTGGAACTACTCGCGCGCGGATCAGCAGGCGAATCCCGAGAGCGCCCGCTACGTGCCCGCCGGCGTGTACGGCGCGGACGACCTGGACCGTCACGGCGCATGGCAGCGCGTTCCGACCTATGGCGCCGTGTGGGTGCCGCGCGTCGCGGTCGGCTGGACGCCGTACAGCACGGGCTCGTGGGTAGCCGATCCGTACTACGGCTGGACCTGGGTCGACGACGCGCCGTGGGGCTGGGCGCCGTTCCACTACGGGCGCTGGGTGTACCTCGGCAGCCATTGGGCGTGGTCGCCCGGGCCGCGCGTCGTGCGCGCGTACTACTCGCCCGCGCTGGTCGCGTTCTACGGCAACTCGAACTTCTCGGTCGGTGTCAGCTTCGGCGGCGCGCCGTACGCCGGCTGGGTGGCGCTGGGCTGGGGCGAGCCGGTCGTTCCCTGGTGGGGTCCGCGCGGCTGTCGCGGCCAGGCTCGCTGGGCGGGCTGGGGTGGCCCGCGCTACGTGAACAACGTCGAGATCAACCACTACACGAACGTGAACGTCAACAACATCCACCGCTACGCACACGCCGATCGCAAGGGCGCGTTCGTCGCGGTTGATCGCAACCGCTTCGGCCGCGGCAACGTGCGCGACGCGCGCGTCTCGCGCTACGACCGCTCGCGCATGCAGCCCGTCGGCCGCCGAGACCTGGGCGCTCGGCACGAGCGCGACACACGGGCCAGCGCCGATCGCCGACGAGGAAACCCCGCGCGCGATTCTCGCGACCGCCGCGTCGTGACTCGCCGCGACGCACTCGAGCCCGGCATGCGCGATTCGTCGCACGAGCGCACGCGCGAGTCGGCCCGCATTCGCACGCGCGAGTCGGCCCTCACGCCGAACGGACGAGAAGACGCACGCGGCGCGCAGGCTCGCGCGCGGGGCTTCGACCGCAGCGCGAGTCGCGGCGTCGACCGCAGCGCGAACACGAGCCGGCTGCGGCAGGATCGCCAAGCTCGCTCGGAACGCAACGCTCCGCCACCCACGCGCATGGCGCGAGCCGAACCGTCGGGCCAACGCCGCTCGGTGTCGGAACGTGCCTCGACGACTCGCCGGAACCAGCCGGCCGGTGCGCGCGAACGAGAGCGTGCGACCGGAACGCGCGGTGCGCCGGCCACACGCTCGCGCGCCTCGAGTCCCGCACGCCCGCAGGCTCGGAGCTCGCGCCGGGAGAGCACCAGCGAGCGACGCGCCACTCCGCCGCCGAGTGACTCGCGGATGCGCGCGCCAAGCAATGCGCGTGGAGATCGTTCGCGCGCGGAGCGCGCGACTCCGCCGCGACGCGATCCGGCGGCGGCGCCTCGCGAACGACGCGAAGTGCCGCGCACGCGGGAGCGATCCGCTTCCCCCGCGCTGCGCTCGACCCCGGCGCCGCGCTCGTCCGAGCGTGCGCCGTCGCGACCGCAGCGCTTCGAACAGCCCGCGCGCTCGGAGCGCCGCGAACAAGCCGCGCCGCGCGAACGACGCGAAGCGCCGCGCACGCGGGAGCGATCCGC
>JANNLG010000084.1:0-1972 GCA_031396695.1 Deltaproteobacteria bacterium | reverse complement strand
CGCTGCGACGCCTCGCGCGCGCGGCCGCTTCGCGGCTCGCCGCCGCTACACCGAGCTAGGTCAGCCCGGGCTCGACCAGGATCTTCGCGTGCGCCTCGGGATTGGCGAGCGCCTCGAACGCGCCGGCCACGCCGCCCAGGCCGACGCGACCGGTGATCAGCGGTGCGACGTCGATCTTGCCGTCGGCGATCGCTTCGAGCGACTCCGCGAACTCGTTGGGCAGGTAGCCGAGCACGAACTGGAGCTGCAGCTCCTTCACGATACCGAGGAACGGCTTGATCCGGTCGTCCTCCATGCACACACCGACCACGACCACGCGCGCGCCGATCGGCGCCCCCTTCAGGATCTGCTGCAACATGCCGGGCACGCCGACGCACTCGAAGATCACCGCCGTTCGTCCGGGCGCGACGCGCGCCAGCTCGGCGTAGCCGGAGCCGTCGCGCGGGTCGATCAGGTGGTCCGCGCCGAGCTTCTCGGCCAGTGCACGGCGCATGGGCGAGAAGTCCGCGGCCACGATCGGCCCTACACCGCGGAGTTTCAGCGCCGCGATCACCGCCAGGCCGACCGGTCCGCAGCCGACCACGAGCGGCGCGTCGCTCTTCGCGAGCTGCGCCTTCACCACCGCGTGCAGGCCCACGGCCATCGGCTCGGTCAGCGCGGCGTGCTCGGTCGCCAGCCCGTTCGGCACGGGCAGGAGCAACGCGTCGTTGAGCAGCATGCGCTCGCCGTAGCCGCCCGGGAACTCGTTCGAGTAGCCGACCGTCGAGGCGCGCTCGCCGCGCACGAGCAGCGGCATCGACACCACCCGCGTACCGGTCGCCAAGCGTCGCGGCGTGCCCGGGCCGTAGTCGAGCACCTCCGCGCAGAACTCGTGACCCATCACGATGTCGCGATTCAGGTCCATCACGAACGCGGCGCCGGCCTCGACCGAATTCGCGACCATCTGTTCGGCGTGTTTCAGCGCGTGCAGGTCCGAGCCGCAGATGCCGCAGGCGAGGGTACTCACGAGCACCTCGCCAGCCGCCGGCTCGAGCTCTGGAAAGGTGTCCACCACGAGCCTCAGGTTCCGCATCACGACGGCTTTCATGGGGGAATCTTCGCACGCCCGAAAAAATCCCTGGCGCTCGTGATACATGGTGATACAGTGGCTCACATGACTGAATCCGACGATCGCGAGCGGCGCCAGCAGCGCCGCCAACAGAGGAAGGAGAGGGTCTTGCACACACGCATTTCCGACGATCTCGACGAGGCGCTGCAGGACGCGGCGCGCAGGCTCCGGCTGCCGGTCTCGAATCTGGTCCGCAACGTGCTCGAGGATGTGTTCGACGTGGTCGAGGCCGTAACAGAGAACGTCGGCGGCTTCGTCGAGGACGTGGTCGAAGAGGCGCAGGACCTTGGCCGGCGCTGGGAAGGGCGCTTTCGCGAACGCACCGCCGAAGCGCGCGCGCGCCGCGTCGAGACCGATCGCGACGAGGCGCCGCCCGCAGCGCCGAAACCGCCCGCGCCCGAGCCGGCGCGCGCCGAGTTCCCCGACGTGGCCGCCTGGCAGCCGCTGGTGATGAATACCGTGCACGAGTGCGCGAGCTGCGGCCGCTCGATGCGGCGCGGCGACAACGCGTACCTGGCGGTGGGCGGCGCGCGGCCGGGACCGACCTTCCTGTGCGAGCCGTGCCTGGACGGACTCGAATAGTTCCGCGCTCGCGTATCATGGCGCCTCGACGAGAACGGGAGGCGCGATGAAGTTCGGGATCTTTTACGAGCACCAACTGCCGCGGCCCTGGGGCCCGAAGTCCGAGTACGAGCTGATCCAGAACTCGCTCACGCAGATCGCGCTCGCCGACAAGCTCGGCTACGACTACGCGTGGGAGGTCGAGCACCACTTCCTGGAGGAGTACTCGCACTCCTCGTCGCCGGAGGTGTTCCTGTCCGCCGCCAGCCAGCGCACCAAGAACATCCGGCTCGGCCACGGCAT
>JANNLG010000082.1:0-14804 GCA_031396695.1 Deltaproteobacteria bacterium | reverse complement strand
CGTGAGTTTGATCGAGTTCGTCATGACCGAAGTTCTCCTACACGCGAGCGGCGCATCTCAGCGGCGCCCGCCGCCGTGAAATCCGCCAGGGCCACCACCGAAGCCTCCACCGTGGGAGCCACCGCCGCCCTCGCCGAAGCGATCGCCGAATCCGCCGCCACCGCCGCCGCCGAAATGGTTGCCCCAGCCGCCACCGCCTCCGGAGCCGCCGCCGCCACCGGGGCTGCCCTCCGCCTGGCTGCGGCCCTGCGATTCCCGGTCGGCCCACGAGTTGTCGCCGCCGGCGTTCTGCCAGCCGGTCGACGTCGACTTCTGCCAGGCACCGGCCGCCGACTTCTGCTGCACGTCTCCGCTCGGGCTCGCGTACAGGTTGTTGCCGCGATCGCCCGTGCTGGTGCTGTGGGTCTCTCCGGTCTTCCCGCTCGTGACGGAGGTGCTGCGATCGGTGGTCGGCGGCGCGCCGGCGCCGCCGGTCGTCGAGGTGGTGTGCGAGTAGTCGGTGCCGCCCGCGGTCGTGCCGGACTTCGAGGTGTTCGTGCTGTAGCGACCGTTGTCGTAGTTGTAGCTGCCGCTCTTGCTGTCCGTCTGCGTTCCGCCGGCGGCGGTGTTCTTGGTGACCGTGCCGCCGGCCGCTTGCGTGTTGGTGTCGTAGTTGTAGTTGCGGTAGCCGCTGTACGACCCCGACGTCCCCGTACGCTCGTTGGTGTAGCTTCCGCTGCCCTTCACGCCGACGCTCGAATCGGTGGTGTAGGCGGTCTTGGTTCCAGCCCAGCTCGTCGCGCCGTAGTGCCCGTAGACATTGGCGGTCGCGGAGCCGCAGCACGGGTAGCCGTGGTAGGCGGCGCCGTAGTAGTACGGCGCGCCCCAGGCGCCGACGACGACGGGCGTCATCAGGCCGAGGCCATAGCCGTAGCTGTAGCCCACGACGGGGCTGTAGATCGGCTGCGCGGCGATGCCGTAGGTCTCGGGCGCCGCGTACCAGACGTTGCCGACCCACGGGTCGTAGTCGTAGCCGGTGCCGTACACGACCACGCCGTCGGGCTCGACGACCGTGCCCAGGTAGCCGGGCGTGTAGCCGACGTAGACGACCTCGGGCGTGGCGTCGTAGATCTGCACGTAGGTCACGTAGTAGAGCGGCGAGCTCGGTGGGATGGTGTAGATCACGGCGGGCACGGAGCTCGCGACCAGCCACAGTCCGTTCGCGGAGGTCGACGTGAACCACACGCCCGCGCGCAGCGCGTACCACGCGTTCGCGCTCACGCGAATCACCGGCGTGGGCGAATTGGCGACGTACTTGAGCGACGTGCCGGCGATCGAGGCGAGCGTCGGCGCGCCGTCGTACACCGGCGCGAAGGTCGGCGGATTCGCGAGCGGCACGTTGGCGGTCTGCGGGATCGAGTTCGAGATCACCGCCTCGCGCGCCTGCGGCGTGCCGGCCACCGCCGCGAGCACCACACCGGCCGACGAGCCCGGCGGAATCGACGCGAAGTCGACCGGTAGGTTCCGGCTCGGCAGGTAGGTCCACGGACCCGTGAGCGCCTTGCCTGTGAACCAGCGACCGGAGATCAGCAGGTAGTAGCGGCTGTTCGACTCGTCGACGATCACATCCGAGGTCGTGTTCGTGCACCACAAGAGCGACGTGCCCGAGATCGGCTGAAGCTCCGGCTGGCCCTTGAACACGATCAGCTCGGACGGCACCTGGCTCACGTACACCGCGGGCACACCATTGCCGAGCGACGGCGGCGGCTGCGCGTTGCCGCCGGTCAGCAGATCGGTCTGGCCGGTCGCAGCCAGTGTCTTCGAGAGCTCGTCGAGTCCGAGCGGCAGCGTCGAGGCCAGGGTCCACGGCCCGGCGATCGCGGGTGCCGACAGCCAGCCGTCGTACAGGTGCAGGTGCCAGGTTGGGGTGCCGGTCGCGCGAATGATCAGGGCGCGCGTGTTGACCACGCGCTCGAAGGGTCGCTCGGGAACTTTTCGCACCACCGGAGCGCCGTCGATCGGAATCAGGAACGACGGCGCGTAGCTGACGATGATCTTCGGCACCGGGTTCTTCACCCCGACGCCGCTGGGCTTCGCCGCCCCGGCGGCCGCCAGCGACGCCTCGATGCGCGCGAGCGAGATCGTCGTGGTCGCCAGCGAGATCTGGCTCGCGACCTCGCCGAGGTAGCTCGCGCCGTTGTCGGGGAGGGTCGGGAAGTTCGAGCGCGTGAGCTTCTGATCCTGGAGCGTGACGGTGCGCGCCTCGCGGTCGACCTCGGTGCGGGCCTGTCCCCAGATCACGCCGAAGGTCTCTTGCGCGCTGCCGGGTGTGGTCACCGACACGGCGGCGCGGTACGTCAGCAGGTTGCCTGTCCACGACTCGGCTTGCGGCGAGTACACGAGCAGGGTCGCCGTACCGGTCTGTATCTGACGCGGCCAGGGATCGGTGTTGGCGATCGGCGGCGGCGGCGCGTTGCCCGCGGCGGCCGCGCCGTCGGGCAGCGCCGCGATTTCGTTCTCGAGCTGCGGATTCGGCGAGCTGCACGCGCCGAGAACGCACAGCGCTGCGACCACGGCCGCGCGCGCGAACCTCCCGATCACCACCTGCACCCCCCTTCAGTCGCCGCTGGAACGTGACGCCGCAGCGCGATCATACTGCGGCGCCCTTCCGCTGGCAGGTCCGCTTCGCACACGCTTCAGTGCCCGGTCTGCGGCGCCTTCTCGCCCAGCACGCGCAGGGGTCGCGGCGGGCGGTGCAGGGCGATCACGTCCGCGGTGCGCTCGGCGATCCAGCGCACCGCTTCGTCCGGGTCGTCGGTGAACAGCAGCCGCGCCGCGTCCTCGCGCGAGATCGTGCCCGCATCGACCATCGCGCGCTCGATGAAAGCGCGCAGCGGCGCCCAGTAGTCGAGTCCCATCAGCACGCACGGGAACGAGTCGATCTTCCGGGTCTGGATCAGCGTGGCCACCTCGAAGATCTCGTCGAGCGTTCCGAAGCCGCCCGGCATGGCGATGAACGCGTACGAGTACTTTACGAGCATCAGCTTGCGCACGAAGAAGTGCCGGAACTCGATGAAGCGATCGACGTACGGGTTGGGCTGCTGCTCGAGCGGGAGCTCGATGTTGCAGCCGACCGAGTACGCGCCGACGTCGCGCGCGCCGCGGTTCGCCGCCTCCATCAGACCCGGTCCGCCGCCGGTCATGATGGTGAAGCCCGCGCGACCGACGAGCTGTGCGGTCTCGCGCGTCAGCGTGTAGTACCGGTGGTCTTCTCCGAAGCGCGCCGAGCCGAAGATCGTCACGCACGGCCCCACGAAATGCAGCGCGCGGAAGCCGCGCACGAACTCGATCGAGAAGCGCAGCGCGCGGCGCAGCTCGGCGAGACGGCGACCCGGTCCGACCAGCAGGCCGCGTTCGGTGTGATTGCTCGGCATGGGTCCTGTGTGTGTCAGAAGGCGAGCGCGCGCGCCAGCCGACCGCGCGTAGCCGATCGCGCTAAGCTGGCGAAACCGACCGACACCCACCCGGCAGCCGCGCCGGAACACGACACAGGAGCCGAGTGTGCTGATCATCGCAGGGACTTTTCGCATCGATCCGGCGCTGCGCGACACCGCCATCGCGGCCTCGAACGAGATGATGGCCGAGACGCTGAAGGAGAAGGGCTGCCACGCCTATGCCTTCACCTCCGACTTCGCCGATCCCGCGCGCATCCACTTGTTCGAGCGCTGGGAATCGCAGGAGGCGCTGGCCGCCCACTTCGCGACGCCGCACATGGCGCGCTTCCAGGGCGTGATCGGGAAGCTCGGCGTGAAGGACTTCGAGGTGCAGAAGTACACGATCTCGGCGGTCGGCCCGGTTCGCTGACGGCGGAGACGTGGCCGGAACCTTCTCCGCGCTGCGGCTGCCCGAGTTCCGGATTCTCTGGATCAGCACGGTCTGCTCTTTCCTGGCGTTCTTCATGTCCACCGTCGTGCAGAGTGTGGTCGCCTTCGAATTGACCGGAACGAATCGCGCGGTCGGGTCCGTGGTCGCGGCGCAGGGCTTGGCGATGCTCGTGCTCGGGCCAATCGGCGGCGCGCTCGCCGATCGGGTGCGCAAGCGCCGGCTGATCGCCGCTTCGCAGGTGGTGACCGCCGGTGTCTTCCTGCTGCTCGCACTCTCGCTCGCGACGCACACGATTCGCGTCGAGTTCCTCGCGCTCGGCTCGCTCGTGATGGGCGCGACCTTCGCGTTCCTCGGACCGGCGCGGCAGGCGCTCACCATCGATCTCGTGCCGCCCGAGAGCCGCGGCAACGCGCTCGCGCTGACGCAGGTCGGGCACAGCGCATCGCGCGTGCTCGGGCCCGCGCTCGCCGGGTTGTTCCTGGGCTGGACGTTCGCGGGCGCGACGGGCGGCTACCTGGCGATGGCGGCGTTCTACGTCGCCTCGGTCACGGGACTCCTGCTCCTGCCGCGCTCGGTCGTGCGCGCGGGCGCGCGCGACGCGCACATCCTGGCCGACATCGGGGCTGGCCTGCGCTATGTGCGCGAGCACCGGCGGCTACGGCTGATGCTCGCGTTCTTCGTATCCGTGATCATGGTCGGCTACCCGTACGTGACGGTGATTCCCGGCCTGCTCGAGCACGCGCTCGGCCGCGACGCGCACGACGTGGGTACGCTGTTCGGTGTCTCCGCAGCGGGTGCGCTGGCCGCCTCGCTCGGCGTCGCGCGTTTTGCCGACTCGCGCCACGCGCTCGGCATCTTCACCGGCATGGCCCTGCTGTTCGGCGCGTCGCTGGTCGGCGTGGCGTTCGCGTCGTCGTACGGGCCGGCGCTGGTCGCGATGGTCGGGGTGGGCGCGGGCAGCGGCGGCTTCCAGTCGTTGAACGCCGCCGTGATGGTGCGCGAGACCGAGCCCGCGTTCTTCGGGCGCGTGTCGTCGCTGTCGACGCTCGCGTTCGCGGGCTTCGGCTTGATGGGCCTGCCGATCGGCTTGCTCGCCGATGCGATCGGCGAGCGCATCGCGCTCGCCGGAATGGGCGTGGGCGTGTGCGCGATCGCGCTCGCGCTGTCCGCGCGACTGCGCGCCGCCGGAGCCCGCTAGCCCGCGATCAGCGCCCGGCTCCGCCGACCTTGCCGCCGCCGAGGTGTCCGCCGCTCCAACCGCCGCCAGCGCCGCGGGCGACACGGTCGGGCCGACGGCGTCAGCCCTTGCGCGCGAGGAACGTGAAGTCGCCCGCGTCGGGAACGCGAGTGCGGCTCCAGTAGTCGACCAGACCGAACGGCCAGTTCTGAGTCACGCGGCCCTTGTCGTTCTTGTACCAGGTGGGCACGTCGGCGGCGCCCCAGGCCATCTGCAGGTTGCCCTCGTCGATCATGCGGTTGTAGGCGTCGTGCACGTCGCGCTTGCAGTCGAGCGCCACCGCGCCACGCTCGAGCAGCATTCGCACGCACCCCAGCACGTAGCGGACCTCGCACTCCGAGAAGAACACGATGCTGCCGTTCACGACGATGTTCGTGTTCGGGCCGTAGAGCATGAACAGGTTCGGGAAGCCCGGAACCGTGATTCCGAGATAGGCGCGCGGGTCGCCGCCCCAGTGCTGCTGCAGCTCCACGCCCGCGCGGCCGGTGATCTTCATGGGCATGAGGAAGCGGCTGGCCTGGAAGCCCGTGCCGTAGACCAGCACGTCGGCGTCGTACTGCACGCCGCTCTCGGTGACCACGCCGGTTTCGTTGATCTCGCGGATTCGATCCGTGACCAACTCGACGTTCGGCCGCCGCAGCGCGCGGATCCAGTTGCCGTTGTCGAACAGGATGCGCTTGCCGCCGGGCGGGTAGCTCGGCGTCACCTTGGCGAGCAGCGCCTTGTCCTCGCCGCACAGCTCCTCGAGCGAGGTGATGAAGAGCTTGCGCAGCTCTTCGTTGTTGGCGCTGATCGAGAGGCGCTGGTCGGGCCAGGCCGGATCCTTCTTCACGGCCTCGAGGATGCCCTCGGCCATGCGCCAGAACATCGAGAAGCGGTACCACTTCGCGTAGAAGGGCACGTGGTTCAGAAGCCAGTGCATGCCCTCGGGCACGTCGGCGTGGTAGTCGGGCGTGGTGCTGATCCACGGCGGCGTGCGCTGGAAGACCACCACCTTCGAAGCGACCTTCGCGACCTCGGGCGCGAACTGGAACGCGCTCGCGCCCGTGCCGATCACGAGCACGCGCTGGCCGGTCAGGTCGTGCTCGTGCTCCCACTCGGTGGAGTGAAACGAGACGCCGCGAAAGCGCTCGCGCCCCGGGATGTCCGGCCACTTCGGGCGGTTCAGCTGACCCACCGCGCTGATCAGCGCGTTCGCGTCGAGCGTCTCGCGGCTGCCGTCCGCGCGCTCGACTTCGACCTGCCACAGGCCGCGAGCCTCGTCGAAGCGCGCGCCCTTCACGGTCGTGCCGAAGCGGATGTGCTCGCGCAGTCCGTAGTCCGTGGCGGCCTCGTCGAAGTAGCGGCGCAGGACTTCCTGTTGGGAGTAGAACTGCGGCCAGTCGTTGGGCCGGAAGCTGTAGGAATAGGTGTGGTTCGGGCTGTCAACTCTGCAGCCCGGATAGGTGTTTTGGTACCAGGTGCCGCCGACGTTCGCGTGACGCTCGAGGATCGTGAAAGGAATCCCCGCTTCCTTCAGGCGAATTCCTGCCAATAGGCCCGACATTCCCGCCCCGATGATCAGCACCCGGAAGCCCGCGCGCACCGAGGCGGGAAGCGCATCGAGCCCAGGCGCCGCGTACGGATCGACCGCGTCGTTCATCGCCAGCTCGGATTCGAGGAACGCCGCGTAGTCGGGGCCGACGGGCTTGCCGATCACGAAGTTCACGAGCTCGTGCACGAGCGACTCGCGCGGTGACTCGGGCAGGCGATGACCGCCATCGCGATAGGTGCGCAACAAGTCGAAGGCATGCGCGCGCACCTCGGCCTGTTGCGCCTCCGTGATGCCGCCCTGCGCGTCGCCGAAGAAATCGCTCACCGGTCGGATCGCGCCGCGCACGATCGATGCGTCTCCGGTCACGTGCACGAGCGCGACCATCAGCGATGGAATGTGCGCATCGGCCAACGCCGCCTTCAAAACTTCGTCGTCCTTTGTGATCGGCGACACGTCGCTGCGCGACCTCAACATCGATGTTCTCCTCTCGTGACGACTGGAGAGTCTTGTTGAGCGCGCGTCCGGTTGCAACCGATCGCTGCGCATGAGTGGACCCGATCACGCGCATGCAACCCGGAAGCTCTGTCGAGCGTGTCGCGCGTCACGTTGGATCGCGGTCAGCATGACGAAATTCCCGGCATGACTTCGATTCGCACGGCCAACGCTCGCGGCAACGCTCGGACTCTGAAAGGGGCCTTCGGCGCCGAGCGCTCCTCGTGGCGGTTGGTCGCGAATCTAGTGGCGGTGGCCTGCGTGGTGGGCACGCTCGCGTGTGGCGGCGGTGGCGGGGGAGGCGGCGGCCCCACTCCCGTAGCGTCGCCGAACACGACGCCGCCCCCGACCCCCACTCCGCCCGCGACGCCTCCTTCGACGCCCACGCCTCCGACCACTCCGCCGCCGGCGCCCGCGCCGATGCAGACGGTCGAGGTCCGCTTCGAACCTTCGTCGTCGACCGAGGTGATCGGCTACAGCCTGTCCGTCGCGACCGTGTCCGGCGCGTTCGGGTCGGGTACGCAGATCGACATCCCCGTGAGCGCCGCGCGGGTCGAGCCCGGCGGCGTGCTCGCGTACGACGTGCAGATGACGGCGAACGCGCCCCACTACCTGGCGATGCGCGCGTACTCGTCGCAGACCTTCTCCCCGTTCTCGAACGAGATCGTGATTCCGGCCGTGGCCGCCTCGGCCACGGTCTCGACCGCGCTCTCGGGCGGGGTCGCGATCGGCGAAGCGGGCGACGGCCTGCCCGCCGCTTCGAGCACGAGCGGCTCCGGTAGCGCCAGCATCGGCAGCGCGAGCGGCTCGGGCACGACTAGCGGCGCCTCCGACCCGAACAGCGCGAGCACGACCAACACGAATACCGCGAGCGCGGCCGCGATGAGCTCGCTCGACTTCGACGGTGCGGGCGAGTTCCTGGCCAGCACGAGCGCGCTTCCGCTCGGCTCGAGCAACCAGTTCACGCTCTCGCTGTGGGCGGTCGCCGATCCCAGCGCGACCGGCAGCCGCGCGCTCGTCTCGGTGCGCGGCGGCAGCGGCGTGACACAGAACCGCGTCGAGCTCGCGGCCGACGGCGGCGACCTCGCGCTGTCCGTCACCAACGACGCCGGTCAGCTGGTCTACAACGCCGTCTGGGCGGGCGCTCTGGCGCTAGGCGACTGGCAGCACCTGGCGCTCACCTTCGACGCCTCGGTCGACGGCGCGCCGATGCTCTTGGTCGACGGCGCGACCCGCGCGCCCTCGAGCGCGAACCTGACCGGCAACCCGGCCGTGTTCGCCGACAGCGCCGGCCGAGTATTCGTGGGCGGCAGCGGCGCGGGCACCGGCACCTGGCTCGGCGCGATCGGGCACGTGGCGTACTTCGGTCTCGCGCTCGGCGACGACGAAGTCGCCGAGATCTACGTGCGCGGCCACGCGCTCGACCTGCGCGCGAATGCGGGCACCTACCAGGCGAGCGACGCGCTCCTGCACTACTGGCGCCTGGGCGAGGATCCGAACGCGGTCGGCTACGACTCCGGCGCGGCCTCGACCCCGATCGACCTCGACGACGCGTCGGGCTACATCGACGCGGCCGACATCGTGGCCGACGCACCGGTGCTGCTGCAGTAGGCGCTCGCTACTCGCGCACCCACCCGGGGGGCGCTCCCCGAGCTCGTGCCACGCCGATCGCAGAAAAGCGCGATCTGACCGCGGCGAACCGACGGAGCTGCGTTCCTCGGACGGCATCGGCGACACCGGCCGGTGACGCAACGCCAGCGCGGACGGCAAGTCGAGTCTTGCAATCCCGCCGGTCGAGCGAGCAGGATGCGGCCCGCGTCGCGGGAGGTCGCAGTGAAGCGGAGTCCGGTTGTCGTCGACTCTCGACGCCGCAAGGCAGCTTGCACTGCGTCGCGCGTGCCTCGGGTCGGGCTGCGCGCGGCAGCCTTCGTGCTCATCGGTGTCGGGTGGCTGTGCAGCGCGAGCCCGGCGCTCGCCGCTGACTTCTCGTTTCGCGGCAGCTTCAGCGCCGACGACGACGTCCAGCGCGTGAGCTTCGTGACCGACGGAACCAGCGCGGTCGTGCTCCGAACTCACGGCTACGGCGGAGGGACACAGGCCGACGGAACGGTGATTTCAGCGGGCGGGTTCGATCCAGTGCTCGAGGTCTTCGACGCCGCGGGCGCCCGCGTCGACGGGAACGACGACGGCAGCGACGCAGACGTGTCCAGCGATCCGCTGACCGACTCCGGCTTCGATGCATATCTGGCGGTGACGCTCGGCGCGGGAAGCTACACCGTCGCCGTCGTGCAGTACGACAACCACGCGCTCGGTCCCACGCTCGTCGACGGCTTCGCGAAGACGGGCTCGCAGACCTTCACCTCCGCGTACGGCTGCGGCACTGGAGAATTCTGCGACCAGTCGGGAAACGTCCGCACTCGCTTCTGGGCGTTCGACATACTCGGGGCGCAGGCGGCCGCCCTGAGCGGGTGTCCCGGGTCCGGGAGCTCCAGTCCGACGGACTCGGACGGAGACGGTGTCCCGGATGCGTGCGACAACTGCACCCGCGTTTCCAACCCGCGCGTGTCTGCGACCTGGCTCGCGGCGAATCCGTGGGCCGTCCTCACCGGCGGTCAACGAGACGACGACGCCGATGGCTTCGGGAACAAGTGCGACGCCAAGTTCCCCAACATTTCGGGCGCGCTCGTCGCGACCGCGGACCTCGCCGCATTCCGAACGGCGCACGGCAAGAGTCGCGAGCGGTCGGACTGCGGGGTCGCTCACTCGCGGTCGTGCGCGATCTTCGACCTGGACGAAGGTACGGGACGGCTGATCTCGACCGGCGATATCGCGCGCTTTCGCGCGCTGAACGGCTCCGCGCCCGGGCCGAAGTGCAGCACCTGCCCGCTCGTCTGCGAAGCCGGAGCGCTTCGCACGTGTGAGCCGTAGCGATGAAGCTGGAGCTGCGTGTCGCCGTTTGGCTGTCGATCGCGCTGCTCGCAGTCGGCGCGCCTCGCGCTGAGGCGCAGGCCGTGATCGACGAGCTGGACGCGGGCAACAGCGAGTCCCCGTCCGCGCTTCGTGCGCGCTTTGGCTCCGCGCCGATCGTCGACGTCGATCCGAACGAGCCCGGCTCGCGCTCGGCGGGTCTTCAGGAGGCGCTCGGCCGCTGTAACGGCGGTGCAGGCGGGTGCATTCTGCAGCTCCGCGCGAACACGACCTACACGCTGCCGCCGCACCCGACCTGGGCACTGCCGATCGGCGGCGTGGAGCCGCGCGCAGCCTTTCATACCAATGGGGCCGACGACGTCTGGCTGCGGGGGCACGGAGACGGCTCCGTGATCCGCTACACGCAAGTGGGGAACGGCGCGGATCGGCTCCTGCGCAACTGGATCCTGAGCGCCGACTGGGGCTCCGACCGGGTGCTGTTCTCCGAGTTCAAGGTCGAGCGCACGGACCAGTGCAGCGTCGACTGCCAGGAGTACGCGATGGTCTTCGCCATGATGGGCGACGTCAGCGACATCGTGGTCGACGACGTGACGGTGCAGGGCACGCAGCTCGATCACGACGGCGGCTACCCCGGCCGCAACATTTTCATGGTCCTCACGATCGCCTACCCGGGGATCACGACGGCGAACACGCCCAAGCGAGTGGTGGTGCAGAACAGCCGCTTCTCGCTGTCCTCCTCGGGCATCCACAGCCTGCAGTGCGACGACTGCCGGTTCGTCGGCAACCAGTTCGATGCGGAGGGCGTGCCCGACGACGCCACCGGTGCGAGAGTGCGAGCCTTCACGACCTTCAAGGGCAAGAACTACCTGATCGCGAAGAACGCGATGGATCTCGCGCTGGACGGGCACGTGACGACGAACTGGACCGGCTGCGTCCTGATGCAGGGCGACCAGACCTTCGACCCGAACCTGCCCCAGTCGGCGCGCATCAACGAAGGCGCGACCGTGATCGGCAACGCCTGCACGGGGCTCCGGCAGAGCAGCGCCGCCGGCTTCTGGTTCCAGGGCTACCGGATCGCCAACGTCACCGGCAATCACATCTACGCCGGTCAGTGTTCCAACAACAGCCTGCTGAGCTGCCAGAGGCGCGAGGATTGCGGGACGAGCCCGACGCTCACGTGCGACCGCGCTGCGGCGAAAGCGTTCTACTTCGAAGACATGGCGTGGCTGAACGCGAACTCGAACCAGGGCAACGTGGTGCGATCGAACGTTTTCGATCGCGGCACGGACTGCGCGGTGCGGATGAACTCCGTCAGTGACGTCGATCCGAACTCGAACACCGGCAACACGCTGATCGGCAACCGCTACCGACTCGGAACGATCGCGAACCAGGGCTTCTGCGGCACCGGACCGGACAAGTGGTTCCAGAACACGCTGATCGACAACGCGCTGATCGACGACGCGAGCCCACCGGTCCCGCGGGATCGCATCGATGGAGTCTGGCTCCTGTCGGACGCGAAGTGCGACGACGCCGCGGAGAACGCGCTGCCGATCGACAACACCGCGATCCTGTACCTGGCCTCCGATCTGTCTCGCGTCGTCGGCACGGCGTCCGGCTTCGGAGCGCAGGGCGAGTACGTCCGAATCGACTACGACACCGAGCAGGCCGGTAGCGTGAGCGCGAGCGCGACTCACGGGAAGCTCGGCCAGTGGCGCGACTCCCGGCTCTGCCTCTACATCGACGATCCGGCGCTCGAGAACGGCGGGCGGGACACGCTCGTCGGCGGCGAGAACGCCCCGATCTGCCGGACCGTCGAGAGATGCTCGGTGACGGGCACCGTGACCCCAGGCACCCTCGCGCTCACGCCGAAGGGAACGGCGAGCGCGAAGTGCAGCGCGATCGATCTCTACGCGGGCCTTTCGAGCGCCCAGCTCGCGAGCGTGATGGCCGCGTTCCCGAGCGACAACGCGTGCGGCGTGAAGGTACGGGCTCGCCCAGCGGGCCAGACTTCGTCGCTCTCGATCAAGCTCGATCAGCAGCCGCGGAGCCGAACGGCTCCCTGATCACCGAAGCTCCGGGCCTCCTGACGCGGTTCGGTGTCAGCGACGCGCCGACTCGCTCGGGTTCCGACTCTACACCGTAAAGTTGCGCAGGCGTTGCCGCTTAGCCTCCGTGTCGCAACGCACGCAGTCGCGCATCCCATCGCGCCGAAACCTTAGCCGTAGCGTAGGCAAATCGAAGGCAGGTACGGGAGAGTCCACATGAGCCTCGTAGATAGGGCACGCCGCATGACGTTCGCTGCGCTTCTCGCGCTGCCGGGCTGGAGCGGCGCCTCGCCGGCGTTCGCGCAAGCGGCGACCAAGGCGCAGATGCAGAGCCTCGACGAGCAGGTCCAGGAGATCAAGTCGGACGTCCTCGGCATCGCGGCGGAGCTCAGCCGCCTCGAGGAGAAGCTGCTCTATCCCTCCAACACGCAGGTCGCCGTCTTCATCTCGCTGGCCGAGAACCAGCCCGTCCTGGTCGACTCGATGCAGATCAAGATCGACGGCGAGCCGGTTGCACATCACATCTACAGCTTCAAGGAGCTGGAGGCCCTCAAGAAGGGCGGCGTGCAACGGATCTACACCGGGAACGTCCGCACCGGCGAACACCGGCTCGAGGTCGTCGTCGCAGGGAAGCTCGCAGGCGGCAAGGACGTGGCGGGGACGCAGAGCTTCAGCTTCACCAAGGACGTCGGTCCGAAACTCGTCGGTGTCACGCTGGCGGGAAGCGATTCCGGCGATCTCGGCATCGAGCTCGGAGGCTGGTAGCCGGTGACTGCGCACCTCCACATACGACTCGCGCTGCTCGTGGCGGCATTCCTGCCCGTCACGGCGGTAGCCGCCGCCGATCTGAAGGATCTCCACTTCGGAGAGGCGCTTTATCACGCGTACCAGGAGCACTGGTTCGAGGCGCTGGAACGTCTCGATGCGGAGATTGCCCAGCACAACGGCGTGGACGAGCGAGAGCTCGATTCGCTCTACACCCACATGAAGACGGCGAACTTCGACGTCGGTGACTTCGAGCTCCGCTACCGCATGCACCATCGCGCGGGGCGCGCCATCAAGGCCGTGCTCGAGGCGGACGTCGACCCGGAGGTGCGGAACGAAGCGGCGTTTCGTCTGGCGCGAATCCACTTCCAGAAAGGCCAGCCGGAAGCCGCCCTGCAGGTCTTGGAGAGGATCGACGGAGAAGCACCCGAGTCGATCCGCGACGACGTCGAGTTCCTGCGCGCCAACGTCTACCTCGCGCTCGGCCGGGCGTCGGATGCCGTCGCCGTGCTGCAGCCGTTGCAGAATTCGGACGAGCTGAAGGGCTTCTCGGCCTACAACCTCGGCGTCGCGCTGCTGCAGGAAGGTCGACAACGCGAAGCCATCGAGCAGCTCGACCGTGCGGGTCAGGTGCAGAGCCGCGACCCGGCTGCGCTGGCGATCGTCGACAAGTCGAACCTCGTGCTGGGCTCGCTGCTCTTTGAAGCCTCGGCCTTCGAGCCGGCGGAGCGGACGCTCGATCGGGTTCGGCTGGAAGGGCCGTTCTCCAACCAAGCGCTGCTTCGAGCGGGCTGGGCCGACGCTTCCGCTGAGAAATTCGAGAGGGCGCTGGTTCCCTGGAGCATCCTCGCCGAGCGCGAAGCCACCGACGCCGCGGTGCAGGAAGCCAGGCTCGCCCTGCCGTATGCCTACAGCAAGCTGGGCGTGCAGGGTCGCGCTGCGCACCTCTACGGACGGGCCATCGAAGCCTACGGTGAAGAGCTCACCAAACTCGACGCTTCGCTCGCGAGCATCGGCAGCGGCGCATTCCTCGAAGCGCTGGTGCGCGAAGAGATCCGCCAGGACAAGGACTGGGTGATTCGGCTGCGCAATCTGCCCGACGCGCCCGAGACCTTCTACCTGATGACGCTGATGGCGTCGCACGAGTTCCAGACCGGCCTGCAGAACTACCTGGATCTCGAGGACATGCGGAAGAAGGTGGTCTCGTGGCGCACCGGCCTCGACGCCTTCGAAGACATCGTGCGCGTGCGCCGCGCGTACTACGAGCCGCTGCTGCCGGAGATCGATCGAGGGTTCCGCACGCTCGACTCAGCAATCCGCCTTCGCGTCGAACAGCGCGACCGCATCGAGCAGCGGCTGCAACACATGCTGATCGCGCCGAGGCCGGACTTCCTGGCGACCGCCGACGAACAGGGCGCGGCGGCCGCGATCGCGGCGCTCGAGGCCCGCTCGTCGGACGCGAGCGACGCCGAGCGAGCCGAGCGGTCGCTGCGCATCCGCCGCTTGAAGGGCGTGCTGACCTGGAGCCTCGAGATGAACTACCACGAGCGGCTGACCGACGCGCACAAGCACCTGCGCGCGCTCAACGTGGACGTCGACCAGCTGACGGCGCAGTACGACGCCTTCGTCCGGACGCGTCAGGCCGCAAGCTTGAGCTACACCGGCTACGACGACTCGATCGAAGCGCTGCGCGCCCGCATTGGCGACGCGCTGGAGCGACTCGGCGTGCTGATGACGCGGCAAGGCCACGTGCTCGAGGTCGTGGCCACGCAGGAATTGAAGCGGCGCCGGCTCCACCTGGAGGCTCAGCTGAACCAGGCGCGCTTCGCGTTCGCAGACAGCTACGACCGCGCCGCAAAGGCGCAGGTCCGGTGAGGCACGAGACGAGATGCGCCGCCTTCGCCCCCTTCTGCTGCTCGCATCGGCTGCCGTCGCAGCC
>JANNLG010000068.1:0-22928 GCA_031396695.1 Deltaproteobacteria bacterium | reverse complement strand
ATTCGCGCGTTTGCCACGAAGCTTTTCGGTTCGGCCAATGAGCGGCTGATCAAGTCGCTGCGTCCCGCCGTGGCGCGCATCAACGAGCTCGAGTCGCGCTACGCGCCGCTCTCCCCCGACGACCTGCGCATCAAGGCGCGCGAGCTGCGCGACCGCGTGTCGGCCGGCCAGTCGCTCGACGTCGTCATGCCCGAAGCCTTCGCGATCGTGCGCGAGGCGGCCAAGCGCACGCTCGGGCAGCGCCACTACGACGTGCAGCTGATCGGCGGCATGGTCCTGCACCAGGGCAAGATCGCGGAGATGAAGACCGGCGAGGGCAAGACGCTCGTCGCCACGCTGCCGTCGTTTCTGAACGCGCTCGGCGGCAAGGGCGTGCACGTCGTGACCGTGAACGACTACCTCGCCCGCCGCGATGCGGAGTGGATGGGCGCGGTGCACCGGTCGCTCGGCTTGACGGTCGGCTGCATCGTGCACGGCGTGTCCGACGCCGAGCGCCGCGAGGCCTACGCGGCCGACATCACCTACGGCCAGAACAATGAGTTCGGCTTCGACTACCTGCGCGACAACATGAAGCCCGCGCTCGAGCTGTTCGTGCAGCGCACGCCGAACTTCGCGATCGTCGACGAGGTCGACTCGATCCTGATCGACGAGGCGCGCACGCCGCTGATCATTTCCGGCCCGGTCGAGGACGACCCCGAGAAGTTCCGCCGCGTCGACCGGATCGTCCCGCGCCTGATCGAGAACAAGGACCACTACACGCTCGACGAGAAGGCGCGCTCCGTGCAGCTCACGGAAGAGGGCGTGGTCGCGGTCGAGCACCTGCTCGGCGTCGACAACCTGTACGCGCCCAACCACATGGAGACGCTGCACGTCGTCCAGAACGCGCTGCGCGCGCACATCATCTACAAGGTCGACGTCGATTACGTGGTCAAGGACGATCAGGTGCTGATCGTCGACGAGTTCACCGGCCGGCTCATGGAAGGCCGGCGCTGGAGCGACGGTCTGCACCAGGCCGTTGAGGCCAAGGAGAAGGTCAAGGTCCAGAACGAGAGCCAGACCTACGCCTCGATCACGTTCCAGAACTACTTCCGCATGTACCAGAAGCTCGCGGGCATGACCGGCACCGCGGACACCGAAGCGCAGGAGTTCGCGAGCATCTACAAGCTCGACGTGGTGGTCGTGCCGACGCACCGGCCGATGGTGCGGAAGGATCACGAGGACGTCGTCTACCGAACGCGCGCCGAGAAGTGGAAGGCGGTGATCGACGACATCGAGGACTGCCACAAACGCGGTCAGCCGGTGCTGGTCGGTACGATCGCGATCGAAACCAGCGAGACGGTGGCCGCCAAGTTGAAGAACCGCGGCATCCGGCACAACGTGCTGAACGCGAAGCAGCACCAGCGCGAGGCCGAGATCGTCGCGCAGGCAGGTCGCTACGGCTCGGTCACGATCTCGACCAACATGGCGGGCCGCGGCACCGACATCGTGCTCGGCGGAAATCCGATCATGATGATGCGCGCGCGCGGCCTCGATCCCGACGCGCCCGAGAACAAGGACGAGCTCGAAAAGCTCACGGCGGTCTGCCTCGACGAGCGCGAGAAGGTGGTCGGCGCGGGCGGGCTCCACGTGCTCGGCACCGAGCGCCACGAATCGCGGCGCATCGACAATCAGCTGCGCGGGCGCTCCGGTCGTCAAGGCGATCCCGGCTCGTCGCGCTTCTTCCTGTCGCTCGAGGACGATCTGCTGCGCATCTTCGGCGCCGATCGCATTTCCGGGCTGATGAAGCGGCTCGGCATGGAAGAGGGCGAGGCGATCGAGGCGCGCATGCTGTCGGGTGCGATCGAGCGCGCACAGCGCAAGGTCGAGGTGCGCAACTTCGACATCCGCAAGCACCTGCTCGAATACGACGACGTCATGAACAAGCAGCGGGCGAGCATCTACCGCTGGCGCACGAATGTCCTGGCGAGCAAGGATCTGCGCGCAGAGTACCTCGAGCTCGCAAACGAGCTCGCGGCCGAAATCGTCGCCGTCTCGTTCGCGGCGAAGGGCGAGAACGACGTCGAGGGCTTCGTGCGCGAGGTGCAGGCGCAGTTCGCGATCGCGATCGACGCGTCCGCACCGGAGCTCCGCGAGGGCAATCGTGAGCGTGTGCTCGAGAAGCTGCTCGCGGCCACGGAGGCGAAGCTCGACGAGAAGGTCGCGATGTTCGCCGACATCGAGCGCCAGTACGCCGATTTCCGGCCGCCGTCGTTCAACGGTGTAGCGCGCGGCATCTTGCTCCAGACGCTGGACCAGCTCTGGAAGGACCACCTGCTCACGATGGACCACCTGAAGGAAGGCGTCGGGCTGCAGGGCTACGCGGGCAAGGATCCCAAGCGCGTGTACCAGACGGAGGGCTTCGAGCTGTTCCGCGTGATGTACGACCGGATCGGCGCACGCGCGGTCGAGCAGCTGTACCGCGTCGTGATCGAGCTGCCCTCGGCCGAGCGCGTGGTCGAGCTGCGCGCCGCCGAAGAGGCGCGACGCGCGGCGTCGACGCGGCGCCTGCAGGAAGTGCACGCGGGCTCTCCGTCGGAAGCGCCGGTGGTCGAGAAGACGATCACGCGCGAGGGTCCGAAGGTCGGCCGTAACGACCCGTGCCCGTGCGGATCGGGCAAGAAGTACAAGAAGTGTCATGGGGTGGCGGGCTGACGTGGCGATCGAAGTTCCGGGCTTTCTCGCCGCGGGCACCGCGTGCGGGATCAAGCCCAGCGGCAAACCCGACCTCGCGCTGATCGTCTCGGAACGGCCGGCGGTCGCGGCGGCCGTATTCACCACCAGCCGCTTTCCCGGCGCGCCCGTGATCGTGTCGCGCCAGCACATCCGCAGCGGCGTCGCGCGCGGCGTGGTCGTGAACAGCGGCATTTCGAACGTCGCCAATGGCGCGCGCGGGCTGGCCGATGCGCGCGAGATGACCAAGCTGCTCGCGCGCGCGATCGGCGCGCGGCCGCGCGAGATCCAGGTCTCGTCGACCGGCGTGATCGGTCGCACGCTGCCGATGGACAAGCTGCGCGAGGGCATTCCGCGCGCCGCCGCGCAGCTCTCGAAGCGCGGCTTCGAGCGCGCCGCGCGGGCAATCCTCACCACCGACCTGAAGCCCAAGCTCGTGCACGCACGCGCGAGCGGCTACTCGCTCGCCGGCATGGCCAAGGGCGCGGGCATGATCATGCCGCGCATGGCGACGATGCTCGGCTACATCGTCACCGACCTCGCGGTCGAGCCGGCGTTTCTGCGCAGCGCGCTTCGCGACGCGGTCGAGCCGACCTTCAACTCGCTCACGGTCGACGGGCAGACCAGCACCAGCGACACGGTGCTCGTGCTCGCGAACGGCGCCGCCGGCAATCGTCCGATCGAGTCCGGCTCGGCGCGAGCCAGCGAGTTCGCGCGCGCGCTGCTCGAGCTCAGCCGTGAGCTCTGTTACCGGCTCGCGCGCGATGGCGAGGGCGTGACCAAGCTCGCGACCGTCTCGGTCACGGGTGCGCGCAGCCACGCCGACGCCGACCGCGTCGCGCGCAGCGTAGCGAACTCGGCGCTGGTGAAGACGGCGCTGTTCGGCGGCGATCCGAACTGGGGCCGGATCGTGCAGGCGATCGGCGCGGCGGGTGTGCGCTTGAAGCCGGCGCAGGTCGACGTGCGCATCGGCGGCGTGCAGATGCTGCGCGGTGGCGAGCCGGCGGGCGGCGCCTCCGGACTGCGCGAGGCCGAGCGCGCCATGAAGAAGCGCGAGGTCGCGATCGAGATCTCCGTGGGACAAGGCCCGGGAAACGCGCGCATGCTGACGACCGATCTCTCCTACGAATACGTGCGCGTCAACGCGGAGTACACGACCTAGTGTCGGGGGGGCGAAAGATGCTTCGCCACGTCGTGCTGCTGCGCTGGAAGCCCGGCACGACGGCCGCGCAGCTCGACGCGCTGCTCGCGGCGATCGCGAAGCTGCCGGCGCGGATTCCCGAGCTGAAGGCCTACCGTTTCGGCGCCGACGCGGGGCTCGCCGCCGGCAACTTCGACTTCGCGATCGTCGCCGATTTCGACGACGACGCGGACTTCCTCAGCTACGCCTCGCACCCCGTCCACCAGGCCTTCATCGCCGAGCACACGCGCCCGCTGGTGGCCGAACGCGCCGCAGTGCAGTTTCGGATCGACGTCCCGTGATCGAGATCGTCCTGGTCCGGCACGGGCAGCCGGACTGGGAGCCGCAAGGCCGCGCGGTGGACCATCCCGCGCTCTCCGCGCACGGTCGGCTTCAGGCGCAAGCGCTTGCCGAGGTGCTCTCCGGTGAACGGTTCGACGCGGCCTACACCAGCACGCTCGCGCGCGCGATCGAGACCGCGGCGCCGGTGCAAGCGCGCCTCGATCTCGCGTTCGAGCGCTGTTCCTGGCTCGACGAGCTGCGGCTGCCGTCGCTCGAAGGCCGCACGGCCGAGGAGGTCGAGCACTTCTTCGCCAACGCCCGGGCCCGCGACCTCGAGCAGTGGTGGGACGGCCTGCCACCCGATGGCGAGTCGTTCCGGCACCTCTACGAGCGCGTGTCGAGCGGCATCGAGGGACTGCTTGCCGAAGGCCACGGACTGCGGAGCCACGACAACTCCGGCTTCCGGCTCTGGCATCCCCCGCAGGACGACCGGCGCATCCTGATCGTGGCGCACGAGGGCACGATCTCCGTGATCCTATCGGTCCTGCTCGACGTCGAGCCGGTCTCCTGGGCGTTCGTGCGCTTCGCGAGCTACTGGGCGGCGATCACGCGCCTGGTGACGGTCCCGATCGCCGACGGCTATGCGTTCTCGCTGCGCGCCTTCAATGACCTCGGCCATCTGCTGCCGCTGGGCCTGCCGCCCGGCTCGAGACGTGGCTGAATTTCTTTTGATTCCGAGAACTTGTAGTTGAGCCCGCGCGGCTCTTCTGCTATACGACCGAGCCATCTATCACGCCCCGTCTGCTCCGGGTCGGATCGACGGTTGCCTTCGGGCAGCGACGAAACGATGAGCGGCGGCAATGGGCCGGGGGGCGGAAGTAAAACCCGAGAACGGAGCACCTGCGTCCAATGACCGCGACCCCCGTCTCCATGCGAGACCTGCTCGAGGCCGGCGTTCACTTCGGCCACCAGACCCGCCGTTGGCATCCCTCGATGAAACCGTTCATCTATGGCGAGCGCAACGGCGTCCACATCATCGACCTGCAGCACACGCTGCCGCGCTTCCGCGACGCGCTCGAATTCGTGCGCGAGACCGTGGCGAGCGGCGGCTCGGTGCTGTTCGTCGCCACCAAGCGCCAGGCGCAGGACATCATCGCGGAGCAGGCGCGCACCTGTCAGATGCCGTTCGTGCACCGACGCTGGCTCGGTGGAATGCTGACGAACTTCCGCACCATCCGAAAAGGCATCGACCGCTACAAGGAGCTGAACGAGCTGCTCGGTCGCGACGAGGCGGAATCGGATCTGTCGAAGAAGGAGCGCTCGCGGCTGGTGCGCGAGCAGCTGAAGCTGCACAAGGCCTTCGAGGGCATCGCCGAGATGGAGCGCGTGCCCGACGCCGTGTTCGTGATCGACGTGCGGCGCGAGGCCATCGCGATTCTCGAGGCGCGCCGACTCGGCATTCCCGTGATCGCGATCGTCGACTCCAACTGCGATCCGTACGGCGTCGACTTCACGATCCCCGGCAACGACGACGCGCTGCGCGCGATCCAGCTCTACTGCGAGAAGATCGCCGAGGCCTGCAAGGACGGCCGCGACCTGCACAACGCGCGCATCGTCGACCAGCGTTCGGAAGCGCGCGAGTCCGAGGAGTCCGCGCCCAAGCACGGCAAGCGCGTCGTCGAGATCACGCAACCCGCGCGCCGGCCCGCACGCATGGATCGCATGGCCGAGGAGCGCCGCCGCGAGGTGGTCGAGGCCGCAGCGGACTTCGTGCTCGGCATCACCGATTCGCCGATCCCCGAGGAAGAGCCCGCCGAGGTTGCAGCCGAGGCGGTCGTCGAGCCCGAGGCCGAGCCGACGACCGAGCCACCGGCCGCGTGATTTTCGCCTGGACGAGCGAGTAGCGGGAAGGGAGACAGGACTTGGCCGAGATCTCGGCAGCGCAGGTGAAAGAGCTCCGCGAGCGCACGGGCGCGGGCATGATGGATTGCAAGAGGGCACTCGCCGAGGCGAGTGGCGATTCCGCGCGCGCCGCCGAGATCCTGCGCGAGCGCGGCATCGCCAAGGCCAGCAAGCGCGTCGGTCGCGCGGGCTCGGAAGGCCGCGTGAACGCGGTCGTGTCCAGGGACGGTCGCGTGGGTGCGTTGATCGAGCTGAACTGCGAGACGGACTTCGTCGCCAAGACGGACGACTTCACGGCGCTCGCCGACGCACTCGCCAACGCGGTTTGCGAGAAGTCGCCGTCCAGCGTCGACGCTCTGCTCGATTCGAAGCTCGGCGGCGCGACGCTGCGCGACACCGTCAGCAGCGCCGTGACCAAGCTCGGCGAAGATCTGGTCGTGCGCCGGCTCGATCGCCTCGAGGCGCCCACCTCGGGTTTCATCGCGGCCTACGTCCACGCCGGCGGAAAGATCGGCACGCTGGTCGCGGTCGCGACGGACACGCCCGCCAAGCCGGAGGTGCGCGCCTTCGCGCACAACGTCTGCATGCACGTGGCGGCCACCAGCCCCGCAAGCCTCTCGCGCGACGATCTACCCAAGGCCGTGGTCGACTCGGAGCGCAGCGTGCTCACCGCGCAGGCCGCCAGCGAGGGCAAGCCCGCCAACATAGTCGAGAAGATGATCGAGGGTCGGCTCACCAAGTTCTTCAAGGAAGTGGTCCTGCTGGAGCAGGGCCTGGTGATGGATCCCGACAAGTCCGTAAGCAAGGCGGCGCAGGAAGTGGGCGCGAGGATCGCCGGCTTCCGTCGCTTCCAGCTCGGGGAAGCCGGCGAGGAATGACACCGGTCTACAAGCGCGTTCTGCTGAAGATCTCCGGCCAGAGCCTCGCGGGCGAGCGCGGCTGGGGGATCGATTCCAAGACGATCCAGAAGACCGCGCGCGAGATCTGTGAGCTCTCGGGACTCGGCGTCGAGCTCGGCGTGGTGTGCGGCGGCGGCAACATCATCCGCGGCATCACCGCTTCGGCCGAGGGCATCAACCGCACGGCCGCCGACTACATGGGCATGCTGGGCGGCGTGATCAACGCGCTCGCGCTGCAGGACGCGCTCGAGAAGTGCGGCGCCGACACGCGCGTGCTGTCGGCGATCGAGATCAAATCGGTGGCTGAGCCACACATCCGGCGGCGCGCGATCCGCCACCTCGAGAAGGGCCGGATCGTGATCTTCGCGGCCGGCACCGGCAACCCGTTCTTCACCACCGACACGGGCGCCGCGCTGCGCGCGATGGAGATCGGCGGCGAGGTGCTCCTGAAGGGTACGCGCGTCGACGGTGTCTACGATTCGGACCCGGAGAAGAATCCCCATGCCCGGCTCTTCGATCGCGTGACCTATCGCGAGTTCCTGCACCAGAGTCTGAGCGTCATGGACTCGACCGCGATCTCGCTGTGTCAGGACAACAAGCTGCCGATCGTGGTCTTCAACATGAGCGTGCCGGGGAACGTGTTGCGCGTGATCTCCGGGGAGGCCATCGGCACGCTCGTCACGGCTTGACGAAGGAGGAGTGGATGTCCGACGAGAACAGCGAGCTGGTGCTCTCCGAGGCGAAGCAGGAGATGCAGAAGAGCTTCGCCGGCCTTTCCCACGACCTCTCGAAGATCCGCACCGGCCGCGCGAATCCGGCCCTGCTCGAGGGACTGACGGTCGACTACTACGGCACGCCGACGCCGCTCAAGAAGCTCGCGCAGCTCAACGCTCCCGAGGCCCGGCTGATCACGGTGCAGCCGTTCGACCGCAGCGCGATCTCCGAAATCGAGAAGGCGATCCACAAGGCCAACCTCGGCGTGTCGCCGATCTCCGACGGAAAAATCGTGCGCGTGCCGATTCCAGAGCTCACCGAGGAGCGGCGCAAGGATCTCGCCAAGCAGGTCAAGAAGCTCGGCGAGGACCACAAGGTGGGCGTGCGCAATGCGCGGCGCGACGCGATCGCGATGGCCAAGGACCTGCAGAAGGACGGCGATCTCGGCGAGGACGACGCGCGCCATCTGCAGGACAAGATCCAGAAGCTGACCGACGACTTCATCGCGCAGATCGACAAGACGATCGATGCGAAGGAAGCCGAGCTGATGAAGGTCTGAGGAGTCCGGGTGCACAGGCTCGACGCCAGCAAGATCCCGCGCCACGTCGCGATCATTCCCGATGGGAATGGCCGCTGGGCGGAGAGCCGTGGGCTGCCGCGCGTGGCCGGCTACCGCAACGGCGCCGACGTGGTGCGCGCGGTGGTGCGGTCCGCGCACGAGCTCGGCGTGCAGTGGCTGACCTTCTACGCCTTCTCGACCGAGAACTGGGCGCGTCCCCGCGAGGAGATCGACGCGGTGATGGGCTATCTCGAGGAGTACCTCGAGCGCGACGCCGACGAGCTGGCGTCGAACGGCATTCGCGTCGACGCGATCGGTCGGATCGCCGATCTGTCACCGCGCATTCAGACGCTGCTGCGCGACCTGTCCGCGCGCACGCGCAGCAACGACGAGATGCGGCTCGTTTTCGCGCTCTCGTACGGTGGCCGCACGGAGATCACCGACGCCGTGCGCGCGATCGCGCGCGCCGTCGAGCAGGGACAGCTCGAGCCGGAGGCAATCGACGAGAAGTGCGTGCAAGCCCACCTGTACGCGCCGGATCTGCCCGAGCCCGACCTGCTGATCCGCACCGGCGGAGAGCTGCGGCTCTCGAACTTCCTGCTCTGGCAGGTCGCCTACACCGAGCTGTGGAAGAGCGACGTACTCTGGCCGGACTTCACCAAGGCTGATCTGGTCGACGCGCTGGCCGCCTTCCAGCAGCGCGAGCGCCGCTTCGGGCGCACCGGGCGACAGGCGCGGGAAGACTCGTCGTGAAGCGGCTGGCGCTGCTCGGCTCGACCGGCTCGATCGGCACCCAAACGCTCGACGTGATCTCGCGTTTTCCCGATCGGCTGCGGGTGGTCGCGCTCGCGGCGGGGCGCTCGGTCGATCTGTTGATCCAGCAGTGCAAGCAGTTTCGCCCCGAGTTGGTCTCGGTCGCGCGCCCCGAAGACGCGCTCGTCGTGCGCGAGGCGCTCGGCGATCCGAAGCTGCGCGTGGTATCGGGGCCGGAGGGTCTGCTGGAGGTCGCGACGCACGGGGCGGATCTGGTGGTCGCGGCGCTGGTGGGGAGCGTGGGTCTGGGCCCTGTCGTTGCCGCTCTGCGAGGCGGCACCGACGTCGCGCTCGCGAACAAGGAAGTGCTCGTCACCGGCGGACCGCTCGTGCTCGAGGCCGCGCGCGCGAACGGCGCGAAGCTGCTGCCGATCGACTCCGAGCACGTCGCGATCGCGCAGTGCCTGGCGGGTCAACGCGCCGCCGACGTGCGCAAGATCTGGTTGACCGCGTCGGGCGGGCCGTTCCGCTGCGCTACGCCCGAAGCGCTTGCGGCCGCGAGCCCGGCGCAGGCACTCGCGCACCCGAACTGGGAGATGGGCGCGAAGATCACGATCGACTCGGCGACGCTCATGAACAAGGGCTTCGAAGTGATCGAGGCGCGCTGGCTGTTCGACGTCGAGCCGGCGCGCATCGGAGTGCTCGTCCACCCGGAGAGCATCGTGCACTCGCTGGTCGAGTACAGCGACGGAAGCTGGATCGCGCAGCTCGGCGTGCCGGATATGCGCATCCCCATTTCGTACACTCTGGGCATGCCGGAGCGGCTGCCCCTCGACGACGTGGCCAGCCTCGACCTGCTGGCGCTCGGTGCGCTGCACTTCGAAGCGCCGGATCTCGGGCGCTTCCCCGCGCTGCGGCTCGCGTTCGAGGCGCTCGCGGCCGGCGGCACCGCGCCCGCGGCGCTCAACGCCGCCAACGAGGTCGCGGTCGCCGCCTTCCTGGCGGGCGAGCTCGCGTTCACGGCGATCGCCTCGGTCGCCGAAGAGGTATTGGCTCGGGTGGCGGTCCGGCCCGGCCGCTCGCTCGAGGAAATTCGCGACGTCGATGAACAGGGCCGCCGGCTCGCGCGTCGGTGGATCGAGGAGCACGCCACTTGAACTTGCCCGGAATCTTCGACGTCGTGATCCCGTTCGTGCTGCTGCTCGGCGTGCTGATCTTCATTCACGAGCTCGGCCACTTCACGGTGGCCAAGTGGCTCGGCGTGAAAGTCGAGAAGTTCTCGATCGGCTTCGGCCCGTCGCTGTTCACGCGCACCGTGGGCGAGACGGAATACGTGGTCGCGGCGCTGCCGCTCGGCGGCTTCGTGAAGATGTTGGGTGAGATTCCCGGCGAGCCGCTCGCGCCCGAAGACGTGGGCCGCGCCTTCAACCACCGACCCGTCTGGCAGCGCATCGCGATCGCGCTCGCGGGGCCGGTGATGAACCTGATCCTGCCCGTGTTCCTGATCGCCGCGATCCTGATGGCGGGCGTGCCGACGATCACGTCGCGCGTCGGCGGAGTGCTGCCAGGTTCGGCGGCCGAGCGCGCCGGCTTCCGCGAGGGCGATCGCGTGGTCGGCGTCGGCGGCGAGTCGATCTGGCGCTGGGAAGAGCTCGAGATGCGCTTGCGCGCCTCCGGCGAGCCAGCCGTCGCGCTCGAAGTCGAACGCGACGGCGCGAAGCAAACGCTCGAGCTGGTTCGCTCGCCCGACGCGGACGGCAAGTTCGACGCGGCCGGGCTCTCCTGGCACGCGCCGGTGGCGCGCGTCGGCGTGTCGGATCCCGCGTCGCCCGCCGCGCAGGCGGGCCTTCGCACCGGCGATCGCATCGTGTCGGTGAACGGCCAGCCGATCGCGAACTTCTTCGTGCTCGAGCGGCTCTTGCCGACGCTGTCCGCGCCGCTCGAGCTAGAGCTCGTGCGGCCGCTCGACGGCGAGACGGAGACCGTGCGCACCGCGATCCGCGAGCTGCCGAGCGCGGGTCTGAGCCCGGCGAGCCTGGGCCTGGTGCCAGTGGGCGTGCGCATCGCGGCGGTCGAGCCGACCAGCCCCGCCAAGCGCGCGGGCCTGCAAGCCGGCGACGTGGTGCTCTCGCTGAACGGCGGGCTCGCGACCTCGAGCGAGCAGATGAAGAACCTGATCTGGGGCAGCGGCGGAGTTCCGCTCGAGCTCGTGGTGCTGCGCGACAAACACGAGCTCACGCTCAGCGCGACGCCGGCCGAGCGGCCGATGGCGGTCGAGGGCGGCACGGAGACGCACTGGGGCATCGGCGTGTCGTTGGCTCCCTCCGACGAGGGTGCGGAGTACAAGGACGACGTCGTGCGGAATCCGTTCGTCGCGCTCGCGCGCGGCGCGGAACGCACGGGCGAGATTCTCGTGATGATCGTGGGCGGAATCGCGCAACTCGCGACCGGAAACGTGGGCATGAGCAGCCTGTCCGGACCGATCGGCATCGGCGAGATCGCCGCCGACGCGTACCAGGCGTCGTGGGAACAGTTCGTCTGGCTGATGGCCGTGATCAGCGTGAACCTGGCGATCCTGAACCTGCTGCCGATCCCGGTGCTCGACGGCGGGCAGATCGTGCTCGCGGCGGCCGAGGGCATCAAGGGCAGTCCGCTGCCCGCGCGCGCGCGCGACGTGGCGCAGACGGTCGGCCTGTCGCTGATCCTGCTCCTTATGGGCGTGGCGTTCTGGAACGACATCGCGCGCCACTGGTCGGGCGTGGTGCAGTTCTTCTCGACCCTCGGGTAGACGCGTGCTGCTCGCGCTCGACACGTCCGCGGAGCGCGGCTCGCTCGCGCTCTTCGACGGCCAACGACTGATCGCCGAGACCTGGCTCGATGCGGGCGAGCGTCACGCCGCTTCGCTGCTGGTCTGTCTCGATCGGCTGCTCGCCGTGCACGCGTGCACGCTCGCGCAGATCGATCGCATCGCGCTCTCGATCGGACCGGGCTCGTTCACGGGCCTGCGCATCGGGCTCGCGAGCGCCCTCGGCCTTTCGTTCGGGACCGAGCGGCGGCTCGTGCCGGTGCCGACGCTCGCCGCGCTGGCGACGCAGGCCGGTGTAGGGCCGTCCGCCGTTGCGGCCGTCCTCGATGCGCGACGCGGCGAGGTGTACGCGGGCCTCTACCGAGCGGACGGACAGGCGCTTGGTGAGGACTCGTGCGGCTCGATCGAGGACTTCCTGGCGCACCTGCCCGCGGACGGCCCGATCGCGTTCCTCGGTGGTGGCGTCGAGCCGCACCGCGCGGCGATCTCCGCCCGGCTCGGCGCGCGCGTGGAGTTCCTGCCCGCCGCTGCCGGTGAGTTGCGCGCGGCCAGCGTCGGCCGACTCGGCCTGCGGCTCGCTGCCGCGGGTCTGTCGCAGGCCCCAGAGCGCGTGGAGCTGCGCTATCTGCGCCGCGCCGAGGCCGAAGCCAAGCGCTTGGCTTTACACCCCAGCCAGCGTCCCATACCCTAGCCGCCGCCCCCGGGACGTAGATAAGCTCGCGGAATGCAACGCTATCTGCGTCCTCACCAGGAGTCATCGCCATGCGCGTGTACTACGACAAGGACGCCGATCTGGCCCGCCTCGAAGGCAAGACGGTGGCCGTGCTCGGTTACGGCAGCCAGGGCCACGCCCACAGCCTGAATCTCAAGGAGAGCGGCGTCGACGTCGTGATCGGCCTGCGACCCGGTTCGCCGACCGTCGCCAAGGCGAAGGCCGCAGGTCTGCGCGTGCTGTCGGTCGCCGATGCCGTCGCGAGCGCCGCCGTGGTGATGATGACGCTGCCCGACGAGACCATGGCGCAGGTCTACGAGGCGGACATCCGCCCGAACCTGAAGCCCGGCAGCTATCTCGCGCTCGCGCACGGATTCAACTTCCACTTCGGCTGCATCAATCCGCCCGAGGGCGTGAACACGTTCATGGTCGCGCCGAAGGGCCCCGGTCATCTGGTCCGCGACGCGTACACCAAGGGCGGCGGCGTGCCGTGCCTGGTCGCGGTCGATCGCGATCCGTCGGGCAACACGCTCGAGATCGGACTCGCGTACGCGAAGGGCATCGGCGGCGGGCGCGCGGGCATCATCCAGACCACGATCCGCGAAGAGACCGAGACGGATCTGTTCGGCGAGCAGGCAGTGCTGTGCGGCGGGCTGACCGCACTCATGCAGGCGGGCTTCGAGACGCTGATCGAGGCCGGCTACGCGCCCGAGATGGCGTACTTCGAGTGCATCCACGAGGTGAAGCTGATCGTCGATCTGATCTACGAGGGCGGCATCTCGAACATGCGCTACTCGATCTCGAACACCGCGCGCTTCGGCGATCTGACGCGCGGGCCGCGCATCGTCACCGCTGAAACCAAAGCCGAGATGAAGCGCATCCTGGCCGAGATCCAGTCCGGCCGCTTCGCGTCCGAGTGGCTGCAGGAAGCGCGCGTCGGCAAGCCCGTGTTCACCGCGCTCGGCAAGCTCGGCGAGGAACACCCGGTCGAGAAGATCGGCAAAGAGCTGCGCGCGATGATGCCGTGGCTGCGCGAGACGCGGCTCGTCGATCGCAGTCGGAACTGAGGGCGCGCAGATGACTCCGGGCGACGAGTTCCGGGAGCGCAGGCGCCGCCGTCGCGGCAGCCGGCGCGGCCGTCGCCGTGCGGTGTTCCTGCTGCCGAACGTGATCACCGCGGCCGGCATGATGCTCGGCTTCTGGTCGATCACGCTCTCGATCCGCGGCGAGTTCGAGAAGTCGGCGCTGGCGATCGTGCTGGCCATGTTCACCGACATGCTCGACGGCCGGGTCGCGCGCGCCACGCATTCGCAGAGCCGCTTCGGCTTCGAGTTCGACTCGCTCTCCGATCTGACCGCCTTCGGGCTCGCACCAGGCTTGCTGATGTACAACTGGACGCTCGCGCCGCTCGGGCCGCGCGGCTGGCTGATCGGGGGGTTGTTCGCGCTGTGCGCAGCGCTGCGCCTGGCGCGCTTCAACGCGCGCGCGGACGAGCCGACCACCAAGTATTTCCAGGGCATCGCGTCGACCTTCGCCGGCGGCATGGTCGCCGTCACCGTCTGGTTCATGCATTGGCTCGAGGTCACGCCGCCATTCCCTCGCCCACTCGGCATCGTCGTCACGACCTTTTTCGCGCTGCTCGCGCTGCTGATGGTGAGCACGATTCCGTACCCGAGCGTCAAGGCGGTGAAGCTCGAAGGCCGGCGCGGCTACTCTCGGCTGGTCGGGCTGATCGTGTTCATCGTCGTGGTGTTCTTGAATCACGAGCCGATGCTGTTCGGGCTCGGGATCCTGTACCTGCTCTCGGGCCCGATCGTGTGGTGGCTGGAGCGCGGCCGGGCGAAGTCCGCACCCGCAGCGCTCGAGAGCGAGCTTCCGACGGAGACGACCGGCGATGTCCGATAACCGCGTCCTGATCTTCGACACGACCCTGCGCGACGGAGAGCAGTCGCCCGGCTGCAGCATGAACATCGAGGAGAAACTGGTGATCGCGCGCCAGCTCGAGAAGCTCGGCGTGGACGTGATCGAGGCGGGCTTTCCGATCGCGTCCGACGGCGACTTCGAGGCCGTACGCACGGTCGCACGCGAGGTGCGCCGCCCGATCATCTGCGCGCTCGCGCGCACGTCCAACGACGACGTCGACCGCGCCTGGGAAGCCCTGCGCGAGGCTGCGCACCCGCGCATCCACGTCTTCATCGCGACCTCCGAGATCCACATGCGCGACAAGCTGCGCATGAGCAAGGAGCGTGTGCTCGAAGAGGTCGTGCGTGCGGTATCGCGCGCGCGCGGCTACTGCGAGGACGTCGAGTTCTCCTGCGAGGACGCCACGCGCTCGGACTGGGAGTTCCTGGTCGAGGTCTGCAAGCGCGCGGTCGAGGCCGGCGCGCGCACGCTCAACATTCCCGACACGGTCGGCTACACGACGCCGTTCGAGTACGCGGAGCTGATCACGCACCTGCGCAAGAACGTCCCCGGTACCGAGCAGGTGCGCTTCTCGGTGCACTGCCACGACGACCTCGGGCTGGCGGTCGCCAACTCGCTGGCCGCGATCCGCGGCGGAGCGCGGCAAGTCGAGTGCACCGTGAACGGCATCGGCGAGCGCGCGGGCAACACGGCCATGGAAGAGGTCGTGATGGCGCTGCGCACGCGCGGCGAGTACTTCGGCGGCTGCGATACCGCCGTCGTCGGCAAGGAGATCTACCCCTCGAGCCGCCTGTTGTCGTCGGTGATCGGCGTGGCCGTGCCCCCGAACAAGGCCGTGGTGGGCGACAACGCGTTCGCGCACGAGGCGGGCATCCACCAGCACGGCATGCTGTCGAACAAGCTCACCTACGAGATCATGACACCGGAGAGCGTCGGGCGCGCCTCGACCGAGCTGGTGCTCGGCAAGCATTCGGGCCGGCACGCCTTCGGCGAGCGCCTGCGCGAGCTCGGCTTCGATCCCGAGCGGCTCGACTTCAATCAGGCCTTCAAGCGCTTCAAGGATCTCGCGGACGCCAAGAAAACCGTCTACAACGAGGACATCGAGGCGCTGGTCACCGATCAGCTGCTACGCGTCGAAGAGACCGTGAAGCTGCGCAACATGCACGTCGTCTCGGGCACGTTCGCGACGCCGACCGCGACGGTCGAGATGGAAGTAAAGGGTGATCTGCGCAAGGTGGCGTCGATGGGCACCGGCCCGGTCGACGCGATCTACAGCGCGATCGAGCAGGCGACCGGCTGCAAGGCCCGCCTGCTCAAGTACCAGGTGAGCGCAGTCACGAGCGGGATCGACGCGCAGGGAGAAGTTTCGGTGACGCTGGAAGAGGACGGCATGCGCGTGATCGGACAGGCGGCGGACACGGACGTGCTGGTCGCGTCGGCGAAAGCCTACGTGCACGCGCTCAACAAGCTCGAGCAGCGCCACAAGGTCGGCGTCGCCTCGCTGCGCGGGATCTAGATGATGTATCGAGTTCTGGTTCTGCCCGGCGACGGCATCGGCCCCGAAGTCACCCACGAAGCGGTCGCGGTGCTGAAGATGGTCGCGCCCGACGTGTCGACCGAGACGGCGCTGATCGGCGGCTGCGCGATCGACGCCGAGGGCGCGCCGCTCTCGGACGCGACCGTGGCGCGCGCGAAGGCGTGCGGACTGGTGCTGCTCGGCGCGGTCGGCGGTCCGAAGTGGGACAAGCTCCCGCCCGCGACTCGCCCCGAGCGGGGGCTGCTGCGCATCCGCAAGGAGCTCGGGCTGTACGCGAACCTGCGCCCCGCGGCGGTGCTGCCGGCGCTGGCCGACGCGAGCCCGCTCAAGCGCTCGTGCGTCGACGGCGTCGACCTCGTGGTCGTGCGCGAGCTGACCGGCGGCATCTACTACGGCGAGCCGCGCGGACGCTTCGATCTGAACGGCGTGCGCCGCGCGCTCAACACCGACGTGTACGACGAGCACGAGGTGCGGCGCATCACGCGCGTGGCGTTTCAGATCGCGCGCGGGCGCAAGAAGCTCGTGACCAACATCCACAAGGCGAACGTGATGGAGGTCTGCGCGTTCTGGAACGAGATCGTCGAGGAGACGGCGAAGGAGTTCCCGGACGTACGGCTCGAGCACCAGCTCGTCGACTCCGCCGCGATGGTGTTGCTGCGCGATGCGCCCAAGTTCGACGTGCTGCTGTGCCCGAACCTGTTCGGCGACATCCTGTCCGACGAAGCGGCGATGATCACCGGCTCGCTGGGCATGCTGCCGTCCGCGAGCCTCGGCGACGAGGGCAGGGGACTGTTCGAGCCCATCCACGGCAGCGCACCCGACATCGCAGGCCAGGACAAAGCGAACCCGCTGGCCGCGATCCTGTCGGTCGCGATGCTGCTCGACTACGGGCTCAAGCGCGGCGATCTGGCCGAGCGCGTGCGGCGCGCGGTCGAAGTCGTGCTCGACAAGGGCTATCGCACGGGCGACCTGGGCACGGGCCCCGGCCTGACGCTTGTGGGCACGCGCGAGATGGGCCACCAGGTTCGCGAGGCGCTGCGCTGATGGCGACGGCGGGCTTCCGAGTGGCGGTGCTCGGTGCGACCGGAGCGGTCGGCGCCGAGATCCTGCAGGTGCTGGACGAGCGCCGTTTCCCGGTGCGCGAGCTGATCGCGTGTGCGTCGAGCGACTCCGAAGGCGACGAGATCGAGTTCCGCGACGGGTCGGTGAAGGTGTCGCGCGCGCGCGGCGACCAGCTCGCCGACTGCGACTTGGTGCTGTGCGCGGCGCCCGGGTTGCTCGCGAGTCTCTTGCCCGCGATTCGAAAGGGCCGCGCACGGGTGATCGACGTGACCGGAGCGCTCGAGCTCGATCCCGAAGTGCCGCTCTGGCTGCCGGGTCTTTTGGCGCTGCCCGAAGGCCCGGCCCGGCCGCGCTTCGTCGCCGTGCCGCGCGGGGTGACGACCGGAATCGCGCTCGCGCTGGCGCCGTTCAGCGCCGCGGGAATCCTGCGCCGAGTCACCGCGCTCACGCTCGAGTCGGCGTCCGGCGCGGGCATCGCGGGCGTCGGCGAGCTCACCGATCACACCGTGCAAGTGCTGAATCGCATGAGTGGCGAGCGTTCCGAATCCGAGGTGTTCTCGCAGTCACTCGCCTTCGACTGTCTGCCGCAGATCGGAGACATCGAGGCCGATGGCGAGACGACCGACGAGCAGCGCCTGCGCGCCGTGCTGCGCCGGCTGTTGGCGAACGCCGAGCTGCCGATCGAACTCACGCGCGTGCGCATTCCCACGCTCGGCGGCAGCCTCGCGGCCGTGCACGTGGAGCTGGCCAAACTCGTCACGCTCGACGAGGCGACCGCCCTTTGGGCCGCGCAGAAGGGTGTCGGCCTGCTCGGAGACGAGGAGCTGCCCACGCCGCGCGGCTCGCTCGGTCACGACGACGCCGCCGTCGGGCGCATCCGCGCTTCGGGCGACCGGCTCGCGTTCGTGGTGGCGCTGAACGATCTGCGCCTCGGCGCGGCGCTCGGCGTCGTCGGCGCGGCCGAGGCGCTCACGACCTGACGCGTGCGCCGCTTCCGGCTCACGCTCGAGTACGATGGCACCGATTTCTTCGGCTGGCAGGTGCAGCCGTCCGGACGCTGCGTGCAGGGTGTGGTCGAGGACGCGCTGCGCGAGATCACCGGTCAGTGGGGCCGAGTGACTCCGGCCGGAAGGACCGACGCGGGCGTGCACGCGCTCGGCCAGGTCGCACACTTCGATTCCGAAACCCGGCTCGAGCCGCCGGCGTTCGGGCGCGCGCTGAACGCGGTGCTACCGCGCGACGTCGCGGCGCTCGGTCTCTGCGTCGTGCCGAACGACTTCCACGCGCGCCACTTTGCGACCTCGAAACTCTACCAGTTCCGGATCCTGAACCGACCCGAGCCGAGCCCGGTGCGCGCGCGCTTCAGCTGGCACATGCGCTTCCCGCTCGACGTTGCGGCCATGGCCGAGGCCGCCGCGAGTGTGGTCGGCACGCACGACTTCAGCGCGTTCCGCGGCGCGCCCGGTGGCGTCGACGAGGACATGAGGCCGCGGCGCACGCTGTATCGGCTCGACGTGCGCGCGCAGGAGGACGAAATCCGGATCGAGGCCGACGGCCGCAGCTTTCTGCGCCACATGGTTCGCAACCTCACGAGCACGCTGGTCGAAGTCGGGCAGGGCCGGCGTCCCGTCTCGGACATGGCCAAGGTGCTCGAGTCGCGCGAGCGCGCGAACGCGGCCCCCACGGCGCCCGCACACGGGCTTTGCCTCGTGCAGGTGCGCTATCCGGTGCTCGAGTCCGACTGATGCGCGCGCTTCACAATGCTTTGCACGCGGGACGCGAGCCGGAAACGCGCGTGTGCGAGGATCCGCGGATGACGAGCCCGAGAGTTCCGAGCGTTCGTGCCCTCGGGCGTGCGCTGGTCGTCGCCGCGTGCCTGGTCGCGTCGTCCGCCGCGGCCGAGAGCGAGGTCGAGCGCGCGGCACTCCTGCTCGGGCTCGAGCCCGGCACGACGGTCGCCGAGATCGGCGCGGGGGACGGTGATTTCGCGTTCGAGTTCGCGCGCCGGGTCGGCCCGGGCGGACACGTCTACGCGACCGAGATCGAGGCCGAGCAGCGCGACGCGATCGCGGTCGAGGCGAAGGCGCTGGGCCTCGCGAACCTGACCGTGCTCGAAGCCGAGGTCGCGTCCACCGGTCTTCCGGCGGGCTGCTGCCGCGCGGCGTTCATGCGCCGCGTCTATCACCACCTGACGGAGCCGGCCGCCCTCGACGCCGACCTGCTGCGTGCGCTCGAGCCCGGCGCGCTGTTCCTGGTCGTGGACTTTCCGCCGACCTGGTTTCTGATTCCGTTCGCGCCGGAGGGCGTGGGCTACGAGCGCACCGAGCACGGCATCGAGATCGACGCCGCGCTGCGCGAGCTGGTCGCAGCGGGCTTCGAGCCGGTGCGCGTCATTCCCGACTGGGAGACACACTGGTTCGGTCCCGACAGCTACGCGTTGCTGCTGCGCAAGCCGCTCGCACCCTAGAGGCGCGCGAGCAGTTCGCGCGACGCGCGCTCGCCGGATTCGAGCGCGCCCTCCATCGCGCCGAAGAACTCGGTCGCGGTCTCGCTGCCAGCCCAGTGGATGCGGCCGACCGGCTCGCGCAGGGCGGGGCCCGAGTTCGCGAGCGCGCCCGGCATCGTGAAACCGGCCGAGCAGCCGCCGGTGAACGGTTCCGCGGTCCAATCCTGCTCGAGGTAGTCGACGGCTTTCTCGGCCTCGGGTCCGAAGAAGTGCGCGAAGTCCTGCAACACCGCACGGCGTCGCTCGTCGACGGAGCGGCCGCTCCAGACGCGCGCGCTCGCGCCCTCGATGAAGCCGACCAACGCGGGCTGCGCGCCGTCGAGCTTGGTGCCGTCGATCGAGTAGCCGACGATGCCGCGGTCGAAGATGATCTCGCCTGAGAAGCCGGCCTCGGTCCAGAAGCGGCGCTCGTACAACACGATGCACTTGATCGCCGCGCCCATCGGAAAGCCGCGCGTCAGGTGGCTGCGCGCGGCGGGCAGTGCCGGCGCGTAGTCGATCCGCCCGGCGAGCAGTGGCGGGATCGCGACCAGCGCGAAGCGCGCGCGGACTTCGGCCGCGTCGCTCGTGACCACGACGCCGTTGCTCGACTGCGCGATCCGGCGCACCGGAGTGGAAAGCATCACGCGCTCGCCGAGCTCCGCCGCGATGCGCAGCGAGATCGACTGAGAGCCCCCGACGAAGTAGTCCTGCTGCGAGCCGTTCTCGAACGCGGTCAGGAAATCGAGCCCGCCGTGCGACGACAAGTAATGCAGCAGGCTCAAGAGCGACATCTCGTCGGACTCGGCGCCGAAGCTCATGCGCGTGACGTGGCGAAGCATCGCGCGCGTCTCGGCGCCGAACGCGAAGCGGCTCCACCAGCTCTCGGCCGTGTGCGCGTCGAGCTCCATCGCGCGCGCGGCGCTCCACGGCGAAGCGGCCGGCACCTGCTTGCGCATGCGCTCGAGCCGGCTCAGCACGAGCTGCAAGTTCACGAGCGAGAGCGCAGGCAGGGCCGGGATCGCGCCGCCATAACTTTTGGGGCCGCTGCCGAGGTCCAGCCACTTGCGGCCCTTGAACGGCGTTGGCGAGGTGCGCAGCTCGAACTCGCGCGCGAGTGCCCGCACGCGCTCGTGCGTGGCGCCGATGTACTGCGCGCCGAGATCGAAGACGGCCTTGCCGACTGGGCGGCTCAGCGTCCGTCCGCCGACCCGATCGCGCGCCTCGAGCACCGCCACCGACGCGCCCGACGCGGCCAGCCGACGCGCGGTCGAGAGCCCGGCGAGGCCCGCGCCGACGACGACCACGTCGACCGAGTTCACGCGGCGCGCATCCGGTAGCGGATCGGAATGCGCTTGGGCGCGCCGACGAAGGTCGCTGCGGTGTACGAGGTCGGACCCGAGAGCTCGATCGACTCGAGCCGCGGCAGCAGCTCCGCGAAGAAGTGCCGCAGCTCCATGCGCGCCAGCAGCGCCCCCAAACAGAAGTGCACGCCGGTGCCGAACGCGAGGTGCTCCGACGCGTTCGCGCGCGTGACGTCGAAGCGTGTCGGGTCTGCGAACACGTCCTCGTCGCGGTTCGCCGACAGGTACGACATCAGCAGCACGTCCCCCTTGTGGAGCTGCACGCCGCGCAGGCGGTAGTCCTCCTGCGCGTGGCGCAGGAAGTGCCGCACCGGCGTGACCCAGCGGATCATCTCCTCGACCGCGTTGTCGATCCGCTGAGGCTCGCGCTGCAGGAGCGCGAGCTGCTCGGGATCGCGGATCAACGCCTCGAAGCCGCCCGCCAGCGTGCTCGAGGTGGTGTCGTGCCCGGCGGTCGCGACGATCGCGTAGTAGCCGATCGTGCCCGCGTCATCGAGCGGCCGGCCGTCCGGAAACTTCGCGTTCGCGATCACCGACGCCAGATCCTCGCCCGGGTTCGCGCGCCGATCCGCGGTGACGGCTGTGAAGTAGGCGATCATCTGCGCGATCACGGCGCCGAGCGCCTCGGGCGTGCGCCCCGCACCGAAGTCGTCGTCGTCCGCGCCGAAGATCTTCTGCGTCAAATCGAGCATCAGCGCCTCGTCCGACTCCGGCACGCCCAGGATGCTCATGATCACTTGCAGCGGGTAGAAGCGCGCGATGTCGAGCGCGAAGTCGCACTCAGCCCCGAGCTCGACCATCCGGTCCACGTACTTGCGCGCGAGCTCGCGGATCTGCGGCTCGAACGAGCGCCGGATGTTGCCCGGCTTGAACCAATCGTTGGTCATGCCGCGGTAGGCGCGGTGCTCCTCGCCGTCGATGTTGATCAGGGTCTTCAGCACCGCGTCCGGGCCGCGCCGCGAGATCGGCGCCAGGATCGAGTTGGCCGTGTTCAGGAAGCGCTCGGGCTGGCGTTCGACCTCGATCACGTCCGCGTGCTTGGTGACCGCGTAGAATGGGGCGAAGTCGGGTGCCTCGATCCGGCAGACGGGCTCCTCTCGGCGCAGGCGAGCGGCGACGGCGTGCCAGGTTTCGGGGTCGGCGTAGGCTTCCGGAACGGTGAAGATCGACACCATGGTCGCCACATTGCCGCCCGTCGGCGGGGAAGTCGAACGGCCGGCCGTCGCTCGCCTTGACCCGCGAGGGGCGATCGGATATCCCATGGCCGCTCCCGAGCCGTAGGGGAAGTCCTTGCCCAATCCGAAGAATCCGACGCGCAGCATCGGCGAGTCCGAGGTCGTGCGTCACTGGTATGTCGCCGACGCCGCCGATCAGGTGCTCGGACGCCTCGCCACGCGCCTGGCCACGATCCTGCGCGGCAAGCACAAGCCGACCTACACGCCGCACGTCGACGGCGGAGATTTCATCGTGGTGGTCAACGCCAAGAACGTGCGCCTGACCGGCCGCAAGCTCGAGCAGAAGGAATACGTGCGCCACTCGGGCCACACGGGCGGCCTGCGCACCGTGACCGCCGGGCGCATGCTCGAGACCCATCCGGACCGCGTGCTGCGCGCCGCCGTGAAGGGCATGCTGCCGAAGGGCCCGCTCGGTCGGCGCATGCTGACCAAGCTCAAGATCTACCCCGGCGCGACCCACCCGCACGCCGCGCAGTCCCCGAAGACCCTGGAGATCCGCTGATGACGATGGCGCGACAGTCCGCCCGTTTCTACGCGACCGGTCGCCGCAAGACGGCCACCGCGCGCGTCTTCATCCGCCTGGGTACGGGCGACGTGAAGATCAATCACCGGACCCCCGAGGACTACTTCCCGCGCGAGATCCTGCGCATGCACTACCAGGAACCGCTGGTCACGGTCGAGCACATGGGCAACTTCGACATGTTCATCACCGTGAAGGGCGGCGGCGACACGGGTCAGGCCGGCGCCATCCGCCACGGCATCGCGCGCGCACTGCAGAAGTACGACCCGACGCTCCGCCCGGCGCT
>JANNLG010000012.1:0-38437 GCA_031396695.1 Deltaproteobacteria bacterium | reverse complement strand
GCGAGCGAGTTCGCCATGCGCGCCGAGAAGCGATCCATGGTCTGGATGTGGTCCGAGAGATTCCGGTAGTTCCAGTGCAGAAGTCGGCCGCTCAGTCGCTCGACCGGTCCATCGACGTCGACGTGATCGTGCGGATCGAGGCCCGCGAAGCGCCCGCGCGAGCGGCGGAAGACGCGCAGCTGCCAGTCGGGATACCACTCGCCGCGGTCGTGCCAGACCCCGAGGTAGTGAGTCAATCGGTCGAGTGCGTACCCCACCATGACGCCGTCGTTTCGCGCGACCGCGCCGACGATGTTCGCGGCCAGCTCGGGGGAGAGCGCCTCATCGGCGTCGATGCAGATCACCCAGTCGTTCTTGGTGCGCTCGAGCGCGAAGTTCTTTTGTTTCACGTAACCCAGGAACGGCTGCTCGATCACGGTCGGCGTGTACTTGCGCGCGATCTCGCGCGTGCCGTCGGTCGAGCCTGAGTCCACCACGACGATCTCGTCGCAGAACGCGAGTGACTCGAGACAGCGGCCGATCCGGTCGGCCTCGTTCAGACAGATCACCACGGCGGAGATCGGCTTCGCGCCGGCGACCCGCTCGCTCATCCGCGCACCCGCTCGACGGTCAGCACGCCGCGGATCTTGGCGATCTGGCGCAGCACACCCTCGAGGTGCTTGCGGTCCTTGACGGCGAGCTCGAAGAGCTGGATCGCGCGGCCGTCTTCGCTCGTGCTGATCTGGCCGCTGTCGATGTTCACGCCCTCGGCCGAGATCTTGTTCGAGACCGCGGCCAGCAAACCCGGCCGGTCCTCGGACACTACGCGCACCTTCACGCTGCGCATCTCCCCCGGCGCGCTCTCCCAGGTGACGGGCACGCGCCGCTCGGGATCGAGGTGGAAGATCTTCGTGCAGTCGCTCGCGTGGACCGTGACGCCGCGGCCGCGCGTGATGAAGCCCTCGACGGAATCGCCGGGCACCGGTGCGCAGCATTTGGCGAAGCGCACCAGCACGTTCTCCATGCCCGACACGCGCACGTTCAGAGTGCTGCGCCCGACCGACAGCACGCGCCGGAACAGCGACGGCTTCGGCTCCGGCTCGTCGTCCGAGGCGCCGGAGATCTGCCGCGCGACGGCGCGCGAGTCGAGCTTTCCGTACGCGAGCGCCTGCAGCAGGCCATCGAGATCGCGCACGCCCAGCTCTTTGGCGGCCGTCTTGATCTCGCCCGACTTCACGAGCTTGTCGAACACGAGGCTGCGCTTGTGCAGCTCGCGCTGCAGCAGATCGCGCCCGAGGTCGCGCGCGCGCTCGACCTGCTCCGCCTTCAGCACGTGCCGGATGCGGCTGCGCGCGCGTCCGGTGACGACGAAGTCGAGCCACTCCTGGCGCGGCCGCTGGTGCGGCGAAGTGACGATTTCGATCGTGTCGCCGTTCGCCAGCTTGTGGCGCAGCGGCACGAGCTGGCCGTTCACCTTCGCGCCCTGGCAGTGGTTGCCCACCTCGCTGTGCACGGCGTAGGCGAAGTCGATCGGCGTGGCGCCGGCGGGCAGCGCCTGCACGTCCCCCTTGGGCGTGAACACGTAGACCTCGTCGGAGAACAGGTCGATGCGCACGGTCTCGAGGAACTCGTTCGGGTCCTTCAGCTGCTGCTGCCACTCGAGTAGCTGGCGCAGCCACGCGAACTGCTGCTCGTCGCCCGCGCTGGTCGCGCCCGCGCCCTTGTACTTCCAGTGCGCAGCGATGCCGAGCTCGGCCACGCGGTGCATCTCCTGCGTGCGGATCTGCACTTCCATGCGCTCACCGAACGGGCCGATCACCGTCGTGTGTATGGACTGATAGCCGTTCGGCTTGGGCATCGCGATGTAATCCTTGAAGCGGCCCTGGACGGGCTTCCACAGCCCGTGCACGAGACCGAGCGCCTCGTAGCAGGTGGATGGCGTGCCGTCGACGATCACGCGGAACGCGATCAAGTCGTAGATCTGCTCGATCGACACGTTCTGCTGCTTCATCTTCTTGAACAGGCTGTAGACTTCCTTCAGCCGGCCCGTGACTTCGCAGCGCAGGGCGCGCCCCTCGAGTTCGGTCGAGAGCCGCGTCTTCACGTCGGAGATGTAGCGGTCGCGCTCCTGCTTGGTGCCGGCGATCTTCTCCTCGATCTGCGCGCACAGATCGGGATTCAGCACGCGGAACGCGCGGTCCTCGAGCTCCTCCTTCATCCAGTAGATGCCGAGCCGGTGCGCGAGCGGCGCGTAGATCTCGAGCGTCTCCTGCGCGATGCGCCGCCGCGAGTCGTCCTTCATGTACTCGAGCGTGCGGATGTTGTGCAGGCGGTCGGCGAGCTTGATCAGGATGATGCGGATGTCCTTCGACATCGCGAGCAGCATCTTGCGGAAGTTCTCGGCCTGGGCTTCCTCGCGGCTCTGGAACTCGATCTTCGAGAGCTTGGTCAGCCCCGCGACCAGATCGCCGATCTCCTCGCCGAACTGCGCTCGGATGTCGACGTCGGTCGCGAAGGTGTCTTCGACCGTGTCGTGCAGGAGTCCGGCGGCGACGGTGACGTGATCGAGCCGCATCTCCGCGAGCAGCTCGGCGACCGCGAGCGGGTGCGTCAGGTACGGCTCGCCGGAGAGCCGCATCTGCCCCTGATGCACCTTGGCCGAGTACACGTAGGCCTTCTCGAGCAGCGAGATGTCGACGCCGGGGAAATGGCCCTGGACCTGTTCGACGATCTCGTGGATGCGCGGCATCTAGCGCCGCCCCTCGCGGAACTCGCGGATGATGCGCAGCAGCTCGTCGACCGCCTTGTCGACCGATTCGTTCACGATCCGGTGCGGACACTGGCGCGCGTAGGCCATCTCTTCGCGCGCGCGCTCGAGCCGGGACCGCATCACCTCGTCCGTTTCGGTCCGGCGCTGGCGAAGCCGTACCTCGAGCGCTTCCGGCGACGGCGGCTCGATGAACACGCGAACCGCCTCGGGCAGCACGGATTGGAGCTGCTCCGCGCCCTGGATCTCGACCTCGAGAATCAGGTCGTAGCCGGCTCGCGTGGGCCGTTCGACGGCTTCGCGGCTAGTGCCGTAGTAGTGACCCTGGTAGACGGCGTGCTCGAGGAACGCCCCATCGCGCACGAGCTTTTCGAACTCGAGCTTGCCCACGAAGTGGTACTCGACGCCGTCGCGCTCAGCCGCCCGCGGCGCGCGTGTCGTGTGCGACACCGAGAAGCGTACGCGCGGATCGGATTCCAGCACCCGCTTCAAGATCGTGCTCTTGCCCACGCCCGACGGGCCGGACACGACGAACACCCGCCCGCGCGCGGGCTCGCTCAAGGCTCGGAGCTCGCGTCGTCGCTGCCGGCCAGCCGCAGCGCGAGCGTTTCGGGCTGCACGGCCGAGAGCACCACGTGGTCGGAGTCGGTCACGATCACGGAGCGCGTCTTCCGGCCTTGGGTCGCATCGACGAGCTTGCCGCGCTGGCCGGCCTCTTCGCGCAGCCGCCGGATCGGCGCGGCCGCGGGGCCGACCACCGCCACGACGCGCGCGGCGACCACCACGTTCCCATAGCCGACGTTCAAAAGCTTCACTCGACGTTCAGCACTTGCTCGCGAAGTTTTTCCTGCTCGGTCTTCAGCTCGACCACCACGCGCGTGAGCGCGGCGTCGGCGGACTTGCTGCCGATGGTGTTGGTCTCGCGGGCCATCTCCTGCAGCACGAACTCGAGCTTGCGACCGACCGCGCCGGGCGCGTCGAGCGTCTCCGCGAACTGATCGAGGTGGCTGCGCAGACGCACCGTCTCTTCGGTGATGTCCTGGCGGTCGACGTACAACACGACCTCTTGCTCGAGCCGCGCGGGGTCGGTCTCGAGCTCGGGCGCGAGCGCGCCGAGTCGCTTCTCGAGGCGTTCGCGCAGGCCGGACAGCACCGCGGACGCGCGCGCTTCGACCTGGCCGACCAACGTTTCGATGCCCGCGATTCGCCCGCGCAGCTCGCGCAGCAGCGACTCGCCCTCGCGCGCGCGCATATCCGCGGCCGCGGAGCAGGCGCGCGCGATCGTCTCGAGCAGCGCGGGCGCGAGCGTGTCGACTTCGAGATCCGGTTCGCGCACGCGCGCGACCGCCGGCAGCGTGAGCAGCCGCGCGGCCGTCAGGTCGGATGCGATGCCGAGCCCGGTCGCGAGCTCCTGCGCCGCGCTCGCGTAGCGCCGCGCGGCCTCGAGATCGAGCTCGAGCCGCGGCGCGAGCTCGCCCTCCTGCGGCAGCCGGACCGCGATCTCCACCTGCCCGCGCTCGAAGAAGCGCGTGGCCGAGACGCGCGCCTCGCGTTCGAGCGCGGCGAGCTCGCGCGGCAACCGCACGCGCACCTCGAGGTGGCGCGAGTTCACCGTGCGCACCTCTGCGGAAAGCCCGAGCGGCCCGTCGGCGCGGCCAAAGCCCGTCATCGAGCGGCGCACGCGCGCGCCGGGCTTCTCGCTCATCGCGCCAGCCCCCGCTTCACGAGCTCGGCCTCGAAGCCGTCGACTTTGTCCTCGGCCGTCTGCGAGCGCACGAACGCGATCACTTCGTCGATGCCGTCCTCGAGCCGGACCTTGGCCTCGAAACCGAGCGTGCGCCGCGCGTGCGTGGGATCCGCGAAGCAGTGGCGGATGTCGCCGGCGCGGAAGCGGCCCGTGACCTCGGGGCGGATCTCGAGGCCGAGCCGCTCCGCGAGCAGCTCCCCGATGCGCCGGATCGTCGTCGGCCGACCCGTGCCGACGTTGCACACGCGCCCGCCCGTGGCCTCGCAGCGTAGCGCCAGCACGTTCGCGCGCACGATGTCGGAGACGTGCACGAAGTCGCGCGATTGCAGGCCGTCCTCGGTCACGAGCGGCGGCTTGCGATTGAGCAGCCGCGAGCTGAAGATCGCCGCGACCCCGGTGTACGGGTTCGAGAGCGCCTGGCGCGAGCCGTACACGTTGAAGTAGCGCAGCGCGACGGTGGGAATGCGGTACGCGTTGCCGACCGCCAGGAACAGCTCCTCGTGGTCGCGTTTGGTCACGGCGTACACCGAAGTCGGTAGCAACGGCTTGGTCTCGGGCGTGCCGAGCGGCCGCAGCGCGCGGCCACGCTCGTCGCAGAGCTCCCACGCGTGCTTCTCGAGCTGGGCGTCGGGGCGCAGGCCCGGCGCGGCGGGCTTTCCGTCCGCGTCGACGTACGCGCCCTCGCCGTAAATCGACATCGACGACGCCACCACCATACGCTTGATCTGATCCTTGCGCGCGACCACCTCTTGCAGCACGGCGCCCGCGCCGAGCGAGTTCGCCGACACGTACGCCTCGATCTCGTACATCGACTGCGCGACGCCGACCGCCGCCGCCTGGTGGTAGAGCATCTCGATGCCGTCGAGCGCGGCGCCCACGGCCGCGCGATCGCGCACGTCGCCGCGCACGTACTCGGCCTTGCGGTTGGCGTGCGCCGGCCAGTTGGCGTCCACGCCGTGAACCTGCGGATCGAGCGAGTCGAGCACGCGCACGCGATGGCCCTCGGCCACGAGCGCGTCCACGAGGTGCGAGCCGATGAAGCCGGCTCCGCCGGTGACGAGGATGTTCACGCGATTGCCCCCATGCGCAGCATTCCGTTCAGCTCCCGGACAGTCCCGCGGTCGAGTCCTCGCCCGCGAGGTGCCAGCGGAGGATTTTGCGGTACTCGTCCGCGCGCCGCCCGCCGAACACGACGCCGGCCAGGATCTTGGCCATCACGATCCAGCGCAGCACCCCGTAGGCCGCGCGCGAGCGGTTCTTGCGGAAGAACAGGTAGCGGCTGCGGTAGAACTCGATGCGCGTGCGCAGGGGGGTCTTCTTCTTGGTCGACTCGCCGTACAAGTGGATCACGTACGCGTCGGGCAGGTGCACGATCCGCCAGCCCGCCGCGCGGATCCGGTGACACCAGTCGGTTTCCTCGAGAAAGAAGAAGTAGCCCTCGTCGATCATGCCCACCTGCTCGACGACCTCGCGGCGCACGAACAGACACGCGCCGAGCACCGCTTCGACTTGCACCGGCGCAGCGTAGTCGACGAGCTTGCTGGGATAGCGGCGCTTGAAGATCCGCCGCAGCAGCGACTGACCGATCAGCTCCGAAACCAGGTTCGGCGAGTTGTGGATGCAGTTCTGTTTGCTGCGGTCCGGGTTGAGAAGCTGCGGCCCGACCACGCCCGTCTCGGGCTGCTCGTCGAGATAGCGCACGCAGGCCTCGAGCCCGCCGGGCAGCACGATCGTGTCGGAGTTGAGCAGCACCGCGTGCCGGCCGCGCATGACCTCGAGCCCGCGGTTGTTGCCGGCGCCGAAGCCGATGTTCTTGGGCAGCGCGAGCATGCGCGTGTCGGGAAACTGGCGCGAGACGGCCTCGACGGTGAAGTCGACCGAGCCGTTGTCGACCAGGATCACTTCGTAGCTGACGCCGAGCTTCGCTTCCCGAATCGAGGCGAGGCAATCGAGCACGAGGTCGCGCACGTTCCAGGCGACGATCACGATCGACAGGTCGACGCTCGCGCTCATGCTCCGGCTCCCAGCTCCAAGTCGACGCTGCCGCGCCAGTCGCTTTGAGAGAGCGCCGCGCGCGCCTCCGCGAGTACGCGCGCGGGCAGGAGACGCGTCATGCAGCGGTGGTCGATCGGACAGACCTTGAGCTGACACGGCGAGCAGTCGACCGGCTCGCGCAGAAGTTTGGTGCGCTTCAGGTTCAGATTGGTGTAGCCCTCCGCGGTCGGTCCCATCAGCACGAGCGTGGGCACTTCGAACGCCGCCGCGACGTGGCGCGCGCCGGCGTCGTTGCAGATCAGGAGCTGCGCGCGCGCGAGAACGGACTTCAGCAGCGACAGACTCATGCGCGCTCCGCCGAGCGAGACGAGCCCCGCTCCCGCGCGCGCCACGATCGCATCGGCCAGCGCCTGCTCGCCGGGCCCGTGCACGAGCGCGACTTGCGCGCCCTCGGCTCGCAGCTCGCGCGCGACCTGCGCGACGTACGCGAGCGGCCAAAGTTTGGACGGGCCGTAGCCGGCGCCCGGCGCGAGACACACCAGCGGCGAGCGGCGCGAGATTCCGGTAGCGGCGAAGCGCGCGTCGCACTCGGCCTCCGCCTCCGGCTCGACGAACAGCTCGAGCTGCGTTCCGGTGTCGGGGCAGCCGAGCGCGCGGACCAGATCCAGGTAGTAGCGCTCCATCGCGGTCGGCACGAAGCGACCGCCGTCGCGCGGCGCGGGCACAGAGTCGGTCAGCAGGATTCCGCGGCCCTTGCGCGCGTAGCCCAGCCTGCGGGGCGCGCGCGAGGCGAAGGCCAGGAATGCGCTCGCGAACGAGTTCGGCAGCACCACGACCAGATCCGTGCCGCGCAGCTCGCGGGCCAACGCCAGACGCGCGCCCAGCTTTCCGAACCCGCCCCGAGCTTCCTGGACGCCGTGCGTGACGAAGCCATCGAGCCAGGGTGAGCCGCGCAGGACCGGGGCGAGCGCGCGGGATACGACCGCGCGGATGTGCGCGTCCGGCCGGCCCCGGCGGAGCGCCCGAAGCGCCGGGGTCGCCATCACGACGTCGCCCAGGTGGTTCGGCAGGACGACCGATATTTTCTCTTTTTGTCCGGCCACTTAGTCCGACTCGGGGCCCCTCGGTGGTCTGCCCTCCTAGATACCCCTCCGCGCGGTCGCGGGCAACGCGGCCAGGAGCGAGAGCGTCGCTTCGGCCACGGACTCGGAGCTGACCGCCCGCATGCAGGCGCGCACCGAGCAGCCCTCGCGACACGGGTTGCAGCCGACGTCCACGCGCACGACCCGATTCGGCACGCCCGGAAACGGCTCGTTCTCGATCGGGTCGGTCGGGCCGAAGATCGCGACCAGCGGCGTGCGAGCGAGCGAGGCCAGGTGCATGGGTCCCGAGTCGCAGCCGATGAACACGGTCGCGCGCCGCAGCAGACACAGGAACTCGACGAGCGACGTCGTGGGCGGAGCGAGCGCGGCCGCGCCGTCGGCCTTCGCGACCACCTCGTGCGCCGCCGCCTGTTCGCCGGGAACCGGACCGAACGCCACCAAGCTGGTCAGGCCCGCGCGCTCGTGGAGCACGCGCGCCACGTCCGCGAAGCGCTCCGTCTCCCAACGCTTGTAGCTGGTCTTCGGGCTCGTACCCGGGTGGATCAGCACGAACGGCTCCGGCAGCTCGGGCAGGGTGATGTTCGCATCCTCGAGCACGAGCGGCGCGGGCGCGTCCGGAACCTCGCCTCCGAGATACTGCACGAGCGCCGCGTTGCGCTCGAAGCGCGACAGGTGCGCGGGGCCGACGCGCAGGCGGTGCGTGAGCAAGTGCTCGCTGCGCTCCTTCGCGAAGGGACGGTCGTAGCCGACGCGCATCGGAATGCCGGCCGCATACGGCAGCAGCGCGCCGCGGAACATGCCGTGGAAATCGATCGAGAGGTCGTAGTCGCGCGCGCGCAGCTCGCGCACGAACTCGCGCAGGCTGCGCAGCGCCACGAGCGGGTGGCGCGCGCGCAGGCGCCGGCGTGGAACGATCACCGCCTGGTCGAGCCCCGCGAGTCCGATCAAGCCCGAAGCAGCGCGATCCTCGACGAGCCAGTCGAGCTGCGCGCGCGGGTACAGCGCGCGAATGCCCGCGAACGCGAAGCGCGTGCGCACCACGTCGCCGAGCGCGCCGAGCCGGATCACCAGCACGCGCTCGGCGGGCGGAACGGCGGGCAAGCGTTCTTCCGCTGCGTCGTTGGCGCGGAAGTCGTTTCCCCCTAGCATCAGGCCCGATGGTCGCCCCTCGCCTGCTCTGGCGCTACATCCTGCGCGAGACGCTGCTGCACACACTGCTCGGCCTGTTCGCGATCACGCTCCTGCTCGTCGTGCAGAACCTGCTGCGCTTTCTCGAGGACCTGGTCGCCGCGGGAGTCGGCCTCGGCGCGCTCGCGCAGCTCTCCGCGCTGATCCTGCCGGCCTACGTCACGTACGCGATTCCGACCGCGCTCCTGTTCGGGATCCTGATCTCGTTCGGCCGCATGTCGGCCGACGGCGAGGTGGTGGCGATGCGCTCCTGCGGGGTGAGCGTGCCGCGGCTCCTGCCGCCGGCGGTGGCGCTCGGCGCGGTCGCGGCCGCCCTCTCCGCGTACATGCTCTTCGACGTGCAGCCGCGCGCGCGCTTCGCGATGCGCTCCCTCCTGCACCAGCTCGCCGGCTCGCTGGAGGTGATCGAGCCGGGCCGCTTCGTGCAGCTCGGCGACCGGCTGCTCTACGTGCACGCACTCGGCGATTCGAGCTGTCCGTTCCAGGGCGTCCTGATCGGCGACGCGAGCGGCGAGGACCGCAGCTTCTACGCCTCCGCTCGCTGCGGCTCGTTCGATGGCGAGAAGAGCGGGTCGGAGCTCGCGTTCGTGCTGAACGACGGCTCGATCCACCTGCGCGATCCGGATCCTACGCGCTACCGGCGCATCCGCTTCCAGACCATGCGCACGTCGGTCGACATCTCGAGCTTCATCGACAAGCCGCCCTCGTCGCGCGATCTGAAGTTCAGCGAGCTGCTGGCGGCCAAGCGACTCGCGCCCGACGACCCGGAACGCGTCCGCCTCGAGGGGCGGAGCGGCACCTCACTCGACGTGCAGATCCAACGCCGGCTCTCGTTCCCGTTCGCCTCGCTTCTGCTCGCGGTGGTCGCCGTGCCGCTCGGCATCCGGCCGGTGCGCGCCGGCCGCTCGATGGGCGCTCTGACAGCGATCGGTGTCATGGCGGCCTACTGGATGCTGTTCTCGCTGGGCGAGCTGGCCGCGGAGCGTGGCGTGGGTCCCGCCTGGCTCGGACTTTGGATGCCGAACGTGATCGTGCTGGCGCTCAGCATCTGGCTCGTGCGCCGCATCGCGCGGACGGACTCGTGAGTCCGCGCAGCGCGCGCGAGGTGCCGCCGGGCTACGTCGTGCACCGCGTCGCGGACGCGACGTTGGTGTTCGACGCCTCGCTCGCGCCGGAGCTGATCGCCTTGCGACTCGCGGATCCGGACGCGCGCAAGCGCTTGTTCGCGCGTGCTCCGCTGCGCGGGCGTGGCGCCGCGCCGAGCGTCGGTCTGCGCCGAGACGTGAGCGTGATCCTGCGCCGCTACCAACACGGCGGAGTGTTCGGCGGCTTCACGGGCATGCTGCACCTGGGCCTGTCGCGCGCGCTCGAGGAGCTGCGCGTCACCGCGCGCGCGGAGGCCTCGGGCGCGCCGGTTCCGCACGTGGTCTGCCTGGCGCTGTGGCCGGCGGCGGGACCGTTCTGGTCGGCGCTGATCGGCACGCGCGAGGAGCGCGGCGCGCGCGACCTGTACGAGGTGCTGGCCGCGAGCGACGACGCGCGCGCGCGACTGCCGCTCTTGCGCGAAGTCGGCACCGCCGTGCGCAAGCTGCACGAGGCGGGCGTCGACCATCGCGACCTGCAGCTCCACAACATCCTGGTGGTCGAGGAAGGCGGGAAGCGCCGCATCGTCGTGATCGACCTCGACCGCGCCAGCTACCATTCGAGCGGCCGGCTCTCGAGCCGTTTGCGCGCGCGCAGCCTCGGCCGGCTGTTCCGCTCCGCGGTCAAGAACGGTCTGTGGCCCCAGCGCGTGGGCCGGCGCGAGCTGGCGGCGTTCATGGCGACCTACACCGCAGGGGATCGGCCGTTGCGCCGGGAGCTGCGCGGATTCGTGGGCGCGGAGCAGGTGAAGCTCGCGCTCCACCGGCTGCGCTACCGGTTCATCCGTCCGCCTGCGCGGCTTGGAGCGGCCTCGCCTCTTCGGCGAGCATGACCGGGATTCCGTCCTCGACCGGATAGGACAGCCGGCACGCCGCGCAATCCAGCGATGTCTCCTCGCCGTCGGCCGCGCGGCGAACGACCAGCTCCGACTCGCACTTCGGGCAGACGAGGATCGCGAGCAGCTCCGGATCGATGCGCCCGCTCAAGCGTGGCCCTGCGCGCGGACCAGCTCCGCAAGTGCGCCCGCCTGCATCATCAGCTCTTCGAGCTGATCGAGCGGGAACTGACTGGCCGCGTCGCACAGCGCCTCGGCCGGATTCGGGTGCGTCTCGAGGAAGACGCCGTTCGCGCCGGCCGCGACCGCCGAGCGCAGCAGCACCGGAATGAACTCGCGCGGCGCGCCGCCCGCGGGATCGGTGCTGGGAATTCCGTAGCGCCGCACCTGGTGGCCGGCGTCGAAGATGACCGGATAGCCGATCTCCTTCATCACCGGAATCGCCGTCATGTCGGCGACCAGGTTGTGGTAGCCGAACTGCGCACCACGCTCCGTGATCAGGATTCGGTGGCTGCCGGTGCGCTCGATCTTGCCCACCGGATGTTTCATCGAGCCTGGCGCCATGAACTGACCTTTCTTGATGTTCACGGGCTTCCCCGTCTTGCCGGCGGCGATCAGCAGCGTCGTCTGCTGACACAGGAATGCCGGGATCTGGAGTACGTCGAGAACTTCGCGCGCGGCCGCGATCTCCTCGACGCTGTGTACGTCCGAGAGCACGGGCAGCTCGAACTCCTTGCGGATCCAGGCCAGCATCTCGAGGCCTTCCTCGAGTCCCGGACCCTGGTACGAGAGCTCGTCGCTGCGGTTGTCCTTCAGATAGGACGACTTGAAGATCAGCGGCACGCGCAGCTTCTCGGACAGCTTCTTCAGCCGCTCGGCCGTCATGGCCATCAGCGACTGCTTCTCGATCACGCAGGGGCCGCAGATCCACGCCAGCGGCAAACCCTCGCCAAGACGGACCTTGCCCGAGACGGCGTCGCCGATCTCCACGATGTGCATGGGCTTCACGGACACTCCTCGAGGGGTCGGCCCGAGGATACGCTCGCCTCGAGGCGCCCGCCAGACAGCCGCGGGACGGTGCGTCCCCAAGCGCTCAGGCGAGCTGCGCGAGCACGGCGGGCTTGATGATCTTGTCGCTGCCCTCGACGCGAAATACGTCGTCGAGGCCGAGCTCGCTCCAGGGGATTACCGCCCCGCCGGGCCGCTCCACCACGAAGCCCGCGTCGCGGATCATGCGGTAGGTGTCGACCGCTCCCTTGCCCTTGGTGGTCAGGTAGCCCTCGACGAACAGCGAATTCGCCGGCCACAGCGCCAGCGCTTCGAGCGAGCGGAGATGACCCTCGCGTCCGGCGGCGACGCGCACCTCGGCGCGCGGGTTCGCGAGCCGCATCATCGCCAACACGCGCAGCGCGCGCTCCGGCGTGAGCGAGCCGTCCGACTGCACGGGGTTGCCCTCGATCGGCAGCAGGAAGTTCACGGGTATCGACGGCACCTCGAGCGCGCGCAGCTCGAGCGCGACCTCGACCACGTCGGCGTCCTGTTCGCCCATGCCCACGATCAGTCCGCTGCACTGCTCGAGCCCGGCGGCGCGCGCGGCGCGCAACGTGGCGAGCCGATCGGCGTAGGTGTGCGTGCTGCAGATCTCCGGGTAGTGACGCTCGCTGGTGTTGAGATTGTGGTTCAGCCGGTCGACGCCCGCCTGTTTCAAGCGCCGCGCTTTGGCCTCGTCCAGCAGGCCGACCGAGACGCAGATGTTGACGGGCACTTGCGCCTTGATCGTCTCGACCACGTCGACCAGGAAGTCGATCTGCCGATCCGTGGGTCCGCGCCCGCTCGCGACCATGCAGTAGCGAAAGGCGCCGCAGGCGTGGGCCTGCTTGGCTTCGGCGACCAGCTCGGCCTTGGGCTTCCACGGGTACGGCCGCAGCGGCGCGTCTGTGACGGCCGACTGCGAGCAATAGCCGCAGTCCTCGGGACAGCGCGCGTTCTGCGCGTTGTTCAGGATGTGCACCTGCACGCGATTGCCGAAGAACCGCTCGCGCACGATACGCGCCTCGTGCAGGAGCGGCAGCAGCGGGATCTCGCCGCCGAGAATTCGCAAGAGCTCCGCCGTGTCGAGCGGTTTGCCTTCGAGCGCGCGAGTGCTGAGTTCCATGCGCGACGCAGGATACCGCATGGCCGTTGATCTTTGCCGGATCGCATGACAGGCTCGGCGCGATTCGGAAGCGGGGGAAGAGCGAATGGCCGAGACGAGTCGGGGATTGCGGATCGCGCTCTGGGTGGCGAGCGGGCTGCTCACCGCGCTGTTTCTGTTCGCGGGCTTCAGCAAGGTCAGCGGCAACCCGCAGGCGATCGAGGGCTTCGCGAAGTACGGCTACAGCGACGCCTTCCGGCTCTTCATCGGCGCGAGCGAGCTGGCCGGCGCGGTCGGCCTGTGGCTCCCGAAGCTCTCGTTCTGGGCTGCCGCGGGCTTGATCGTGATCATGCTCGGCGCGGTCTACACCCACGTCTCGCACGCCGAGGCGCCGACCGGCCCCGTGGTCGCGCTGATCGTGCTCGGCTTCGTGGCCTGGTCGCGACGCGGGTCGGCGTTCTTGCTCTCGTGACCTAGAGCCCGAGGCGAGCGGCGACGAAGTCCGCGAGCACCGCGCCGCTCGCGGGCTCGACCTCTTCCTCGAGCACCTCGACGACACCGGCTTCGTCCCAGGCGAGCTCGAGCTTCACGGCGTCCTTCGCGGTCGTGATCCAGCGCAAACCGGGCGCGAGGTCCGCGAGATCGTCGCGCCGGTAGCGGTGGTGATCGCGAAACACGCGCTGCTCGACGAGCTCCGCGCCGAGCTCGCCGAGCTCGCGCGCGAGCCGGTCGGGGCGCGCGATCGCGGCCAGCAAGCCGACGCGCGCGCCGCGCAGGGAGTCGAGCGCGAGCAGCGCGCCGCCCGCGAGCGGTCGCAGGCCGAGCTTGCGCACGCCGACACGAAACTGTGGCACCCCGGAGGGAAGCCGATCCGTGCCCGGCGAACGCGCATCGCTCGCCGTGGCGCGCGTGAAGATCAGCGCGTGCGCGCGCGAGAGCGCCGAGACGGGCTCGCGCAGGGGCCCGCGCGGCAGCACGTGGCCGTTGCCGAGCCCGAGCCGCGCATCGAGGCAGACCAGATCGAGATCGCGTGCGAGTCGGTGGTGTTGGAAGCCGTCGTCGAGCAGGAGCACGCGCGCGCCGAACTCGGCGATCGCGCGCCGGCCCAGCGCGACCCGCTCGACGCCCGCGAGCACGGGGACGCCGGGCGCGCTGGCGGCCAGCAGCACCGGCTCGTCGCCCGCCTCGCCCGCGCCGAGCAGGATCCGTTCGCCGTCCGAGACCACGCACGGCTCGCGCGTGAGGCTCCCGCCCACCCCGCGCGAGAGCAGCGCCCCGCGCACGCCGCGCGCGTGCAGGCTGCGCGCGAGGAACGCGGCGACGGGCGTCTTCGCCGATCCGCCGACCGCGAGGTTGCCGACCGAGACTACGCGCGCATCGAGCCGAACACGCGCGCGCAGCCCTGCCTCGTACATGCGCCGGTGTAGCCAGGCGCCCGCCGCGTAGGGCAGCTCGGCGAGCGCGAGCGGCGCCAGCGCGATCCGGCGCGCGAGGCTCTCGTCGCTGCTCCACAGCAGATCGGGCACCTCAGGGTCTCGCCGCGAGCACGCTCGCGAGCACTCGTTCGGTCGCGCCGCGGTGCTCGTCGAGCTGCTCGGCCGCCGCGCGCGCGGGACGGTTGCGCTCGGGATCGGCCCACAGCGTGACCAGCGCGTGCGCGAGACCGGCCGCGTTCTCGACCGGGATGAGCACGCCGAGCGGCTCGAGCAGATCCGCCTGCGTGCGCTGGTTTTCGATGTGCGGGCCGTGCACGACCACGCGGCCCGCTTGCACGGGCTCCACCAGATTGTGTCCCCCGACGTGCGCGAGCGTGCCGCCCACGAACACGAGCTCCGCCAGCCGGTACAGGCTCGCGAGCTCGCCGACGCTGTCGATCACCACCACTTCGCTGTCGGCCGCGCCGGCGGAGCGCAGCCCGGCGCGCGCGCCGCGGCGGCGGACCGATTTGCACACGTCGGCCGCGCGTTCGGGATGGCGCGGCGCGAGCACCAGCCGCAGACCCGTGGCGCCTTCTGCGACGAGCCGCCGCCAGGCCTCGAGCAGCGCTTCCTCCTCGCCCGGGTGGGTGCTGCCGCCGATCAGGAACGGTCCCGCGCCGAGCGCGTCGACCAGCTCGCGCGAGGGCTCGGGCGCCGCCTCGCGATCGAGCTTCAGATCGCCGACGACCGAGCAGCGCTCGGGCGCGGCGCCGAGCCCGATGAATCGCTCGCGGTCGAGCGCGCTGCGCGCCCCGACCGCGTGCACGCTCGCGAGCAGCGGCGCGAAGAACGTCCGCAGCAGCCGGTAGCGCGGATGGCTGCGATCGGAGATGCGGCCGCCCGCGACGATCACGCGCGCGCCGCGCGCGTGCGCGGCGTGGATCAGCACCGGCCAGAGCTCCGTCTCGACCAGCACCACCACCTCGACGCGCGCGCGCGCGAGTGAGAGCTGCATCAGCCCCGGCAGATCGAGCGGCATCAGGCGCGAGGGCACGCGCGGCAGACGGGCGCGCAGCCGCGCGCGTCCATTCAGCGTGAGCGCGGTGGCGATCACCGGCACGCCGACCGCCACGAGCGCGTTCAGGAGCGGCGTCGCGGCCTCCGCCTCGCCGACGCTCGCGACGTGTACCCAGACGGTTCCGTCCAGCATGCTCGGCAGCGGTCGCAGTCGCTCCAACACAGAGCTGCGCGGCCCGAACGCACCGAGCGCCCACGCCAGCAGCAGAACGGGCAGCGTGACCAGCAGCGCGAGCACGAGCAGCAGATCGTACGCGAGGCTCACGTCCGGTCCTTGACCTCGAGCGCGAGGTCCGCGACGCGCTCGGCCGCGCCGGGCGGACCCAGCATCGCGACCGCCTCGGCAAGACGAGCGCGCATCTCCTCGCGCGCGACGGGATCGCGAAGCAGGCGCGCAACGACTGCCGCCAGCGCCGCGGGCCGCGCGTGCGCCTGAATGCGCTCCGGCACGACCCCTGCTCCGGCGATCAGGTTCACCATGCAGCTCGACGGGACGCGCGCGATCCGGCGCGCGAGCTCGAAAGTGAGCGGGCTCGTCACGTGCGCGACCACCAGCGGCACTCCGAGCAGCGCGGCTTCGACCGTGGCGGTGCCGGCCGCGCTGATCAGACAGGTCGAGACGGCCATCGCGTCGTGCGACCGGCCCCGCACCACCCGCAGCCAGTCGGGTGTCTCGAAGTGCTCGGCTTGGAGCGTCGACGCGACCACGAGCTGCACTTGCAGCTCCGGCAGCGACGCGCGCAGCAGCCGGGCGGTCTCGAGCAACACCGGCCAGTTCCGCTCCACTTCATTGTGTCGGCTGCCGGGCAGCAGCCCGAGCACCGGGCGCGCGGGGTCGAGCCCGAGCTCGCGCGCGAGCTCGTCGCGCGAGCGACCGCGCGAAAATGTGGCGAGCCGGTCGACGAGCGGGTGGCCGACGAAGCGCGCGTTCACGCCCGCCGCGCGCAGGATCGGCTCCTCGAACGGGAAGATCACCGCGACCGCGTCGGTGCGGCGCGCGAGCTTGCGCACGCGCCCGGGCCGCCAGGCCCAGACCTGCGGTGCGATGTAGTAGAGCACCGGCACGCCGCTGCGCTTCGCGACGGCCGCGAGCGGCAGGTTCAAGTCGGGCGAGTCGACGAAGATCGCGAGATCCGGCCGAGGCGCTTCGCTGAGCGCGCGACGCAAACGCGTGTAGGCGCCGAGCACGCGCGGCAGGCTGCCCAGCACCTCGACGAGCCCGGCGATCGCGAGCTCGGATTGCGGCACGACCTGGCGGAAGCCGACGGCCGCGAGCGAGCTGCCCCCGAGCCCGAAGACGTCGAGCTCGAGCGCGCGCTTGCGCAGCGCTTCGACCAGCGCCGCCGCGTGCATGTCACCCGACGCGTCGGCGGTGGACAGGAACACCCTCAACGCGGCACGCCCTCGGCGTCGACGTCGATCGGCTCGATCGCCTCCTGGATGCGCAGCGCCAGGTCGAGCGCGCGGTAGCCGTCCTCGCCCGAGACCTCGGGCTCGGCGCGCGTGCGCACCGATTCGGCGAATGCGCGGTCCTGTGCGAGCAGCGCGTCGGCCGCGTCGAGCTCGAGCTTCTCCGCGGTGATGCGCGGCGCCTCGGCGCCGCCGGGCGCGCCCTCGCGGCGCACGATCGTGATCTTGTTCTCGCCCAGGTCGATCGACACGTACGCGTCGCTCTGGAACAGCCTCACTTTGCGCAGCCGCTCGATCGAGACGCGGCTTGCCGTCAGGTTGACGACGCAGCCGTTGGCGAGTCGCAGCCGCGCGTTCGCGATGTCCTCGGTCTTCGACAGCACCGCCACCCCGACCGCGTCGACGCTCGCGACTTCGTGCCCGGCGAGCTCGGCCACGATGTCGAGGTCGTGGATCATCAGGTCGAGCACGACCGAGACGTCGGTCGCGCGCGCGGGGTACGGACCGATCCGGTGCGCCTCGATAAAACGCGGGCGCGTGAGCGCGGGGCGGATGGCGCGGAACGCGCGCGAGAAGCGCTCGATGTGACCGACCTGCAGGATCCGGCCGCGCGCGGCGGCGCGCTCGATCAAGTTGCGCGCGTCGGCGCGCGAGGTCGCGATCGGCTTCTCGACCAGCACGTCGAGGCCGGCGTCGAGCAGAAAGCCCGCGACCCGCGAGTGCTCGACCGTCGGCACCGCGATGCAGGCCGCATCCGCGACCTGCGCGACGCGCTCGAGCGTCTCGAGCAACGGCACGTCGTGCTTGCCGGCGATCTCGCCCGCGCGCGCGGGGTCGACGTCGCTGACGCCCGCGAACGCGATCACGCCCTCGCGCGCGAGCGTCGCGAGCTTCTCGGCGTGCAGTCGACCCATGTAGCCGACACCGACGACGGCGATGCGCGGCAGCTTCATGCGCCCTCTCCCCGGTGCTTGGGCGCGACGCGCGCAGGTTCGGGCGCGATGCGCGCGAGTCCGACGATCGCGATTCCCGAAGCCTCGGCGAGCGCGAGCGCGCGCGCCTGCTCGAGCACCAGCGTGCGTCCGGCCTCGAGCCCGATCGCGCGCAGCTTGCACTCGACCGCTACCTCGAGCGTGCCCGGCCCGATCACCGGCACGTCGAAGCGCATGTCCTGATCCGGCTTCGCGGCCTTCACGAGCACCGCGCCAGCGCCGAACTCCGCGCCGCGGCGCAGCATGCGATCGGTGCCCTCGAGCGCTTCGACCGCGAGCACCGTGCCCTGCCGCACCAGGCACGCCTGGCCGACGTCGTGCGCGCCGAGACTCTCGATCAGGCGCATGCCGAGCGCGAGATCTCTCTCGGCTGCTTCGTCGAGCGGCCCGCCGCACAGCACACCGGCCTTCACCATGCGCTCGCCGAGATAGCGCGTCGACTCGACCACGGAGAGACCCTCGGCCTCGAGCTCGTTCGCCACCGCGCGCAGGATCGCGTCGTCGCCGCGCGCCGACAGGCTCGACAGCAGTGCGAGCGCACGCGCATCGGGGCGCAGCCGGCTCGGATCGCGCAATAGCGCCGCCTTGCTGACCGCGCCGGCCAAGATCACCTCGACGGCGCCAGCGTCCTTCATGAAGGCGATCAGCGCGTCGAGCTGACCGGCGTTCAGCCATTTGAACTCGCCGTCGGCCTCGCGCTCGATCGCGGGATCGGTGTTGTCCTCGATCGCCGCGATCGCCACGCGCAGGCCCCGTTCGCGCGCGGCGCGCGCCACCTCGAAAGGCAGCGGGCCGCTGCCCGCGATCAGGCCCAGGACCGGCAACGCTCGCGGCCTAGCGCCGGCGCGCGAAGCCGCGCTCGGACTTCTCGAGGAACGCGACCATGCGTTCGGCTTCGGCGGAATCGGCCAGCTCGCTGCGCACCTTCGCGAACGCGTCGTGCGCTTGCAGGCCGTCGCGGAACACGATCCGAAAGGCGCGCTCGACCGCGTCGATGCGCTCCTTCGACAGGCCGCGCCGCTCCAGGTTGATGCGGTTCATCTTCACGATCCGCGCGGGATAACCGTTCGCGAGCGTGAACGGCGCGGCGTCCTGCATCAGCCCCGACATGCCACCGACCATCACCGATTCACCGACGCGCACGAACTGCTGCACCGCCACCCCGCCCGCGAGGTACGCGAAGTCCTCGACGATCACGTGGCCCGCGAGCATGACGTTGTTGGCCATGATCACGTGGCTGCCCACGTTGCAGTCGTGGCCGATGTGCACGTTCACGAGCAACAGGTTGTCGTCGCCGACGCGCGTAGTGCCGCCGCCCGCGGCCGTGCCCGGGTGGATCGAAACCTGCTCGCGGATCACGTTGCGCGCGCCGATCGTGAGCCGGGTCGGCTCGCCCTTGTACTTCACGTCCTGCGGGATCTCGCCGACGGTCGCGAACGGGAAGATCACCGTGCCCGCTCCAACCTCCGTGTGGCCGGTGACGACCGCGTGCGAGCGCACGCTCACACCGTCACCCAACCGGACGTGCGGACCGATGATGCAGAACGGACCGATCTCGACGCCAACGCCGAGCTCCGCGCCCGGATCGACGATCGAGCTCGGGTGGATGCGCTTCATGCTTCTCCCTCCGTATCCCATTTCACGAATGCGGCCAGCAGAACGGCCTCGGCGACGGTCTCGCCGGCCACCGTCGCGGTGCCGGCGAAGCGCACCATCTTCGCGCGCGCGCGCAGCGGCCGGATCAAGAGCCGCAACACGTCGCCGGGCACGACCTGCTTGCGGAAGCGCGCCTCGTCGACGCCCACCAGCACGGTCTTCATGCCGCGGTTCTCGGGTAGCGCGTTCATCGCCCAGATGCCGCCGGCCTGCGCCATGGCTTCGATGATCAGCACGCCTGGGAAAACCGGTTGATCCGGAAAGTGCCCGGTGAAGCAGGGCTCGCTCGCGGAGATCAGCTTCTCGGCCAGCACGTGCTGCTCGGAGAGCTCGACCACGCGGTCGATCATCAGCATGGGATAGCGGTGCGGCAGCAGCTCGCGAATCCGCGCAATGCCCATCGGCACCTTGTCCATGGCGAACTCCGTACTCAGTTCTCGTTCAACTTCTTGATCACGAGCTCGGTGATGTCGGCGGAGTCGGTCGAGTACAAAACGCCGGGCGTCGAGCGGTCGAGCACCAGGTCGAAGCCCTTGTCCTTGCCGATTTCCTTCACAGCCTCTTCGAGCTTCTTCGCCAGCGGCGCGAGCAGCTTGCGGTTCTGCACCGCCAGCTCGTCCTTGGCCGCCTGAAAATCGCGTTCGAGATCGCGCTGACAGCTTTGGAACTCGATCATGCGCTCCTGCATCGCCTCGTCGGAGAGCACGAAGCGCTGCGCCTCGATGTCCTCCTGCATCTTCTTGCACTTGCCGGAACGCGGCTCGAGCTCCTTCTTCTTCTTGTCTTCGAGCTGCGAGAGCGTCGACTCGGCCGACTTGCCGCCTTCGCTCGAGAGCAGCGCGCGGCGCTGGTCCACGACTGCGAGCTTGAAGTCGGCAAAGGCGGGCAGCGCGGGGACGAGCAGCGCGAGAGCGAGGCCGAGGGACATCCCGGCGCGGCGAGTACGGATCTGCATGAAACCTCCTTGATCGAAGCTACACCGTGCCGTTTCGGCCGAAAGACCGAAAGGCCGAGCGGTCGGACCCTAGTAGTTCTGACCCCCGAGCGAAAACTCGAAGACCGAAGCGTCCTCGTCCTCGTAGGGATCGAGCGGAAAGCCGAGCACCACCAGGATCGGCCCGAACGGGCTGAACCACTGGATGCCCACACCCGTGCCGAAGCGGAAATCGGCCGGGTTGATGAAGTCGTTCTCGGCGAAGGCGTTGCCCATGTCCAGGAACAGCATGCCGGAGAGTCCCATTTCTTCCGAGATCGGGAACTGCAGCTCCAGGTTCACGAGCGCCATCGAGTTGCCGCCGATCACGTCGGTCGCGTCGAGGTTGTCGAAGTCGTCGATCTCGGTGTCGTCGATGCTGTTGCACTGGCCCGGACCGAAGCGGCAGAAGTCGGGACCGACGATGGAGTACCCGTAGGGCGAGAACGCCTTGTCGCCGGTCAGCGAGTCGGTGCTCTGCTCGAGGATGGTGCGGCGCGGCCCGAGCGAGCGCTGCTCGAAGCCGCGCAGCTGGAACGCGCCCAGTCCGCCCAGGAAGTAGCGCTCGGTGAGCGGCAGCTCGAGATCGCGGTCGATGTCCGAGAGCGCGCGGATCTCCTGCGGGTTGACGCCGACCAGCGCCAGGCAGCCCGGACTGTTGCAGTCCGGCAGGTCGTAGTCCTCGATGTCGTTCCACGGGATCGCGTAGCCGATGCGCGAGTTGAACACGAAGGTCGACTCGAACGGCAGCCAACGCCCGAGCGGAATGAAGTGCGTGGTGCGGCCTTCCATGCGCAGGAAGTCGGAGAAGCCGCCCAGCCCCGCGAAGTCGACGTTGAAGCCGGTGACCTGCCCGGACTTGGGGAAGCGGATGTCGTCGCGCGTGTCGCGGCGCAGCGACATGCTCACCATCGACGTGGTGGTGTCGCCCTGGAACTCCTCGCGCTCGAGCAGCGAGGCGGCCTGGAACTGCTCGTAGCCCGAGACCGAGCGACTCGCGAAGGAGTAGCCGGTGCTGATGAACGTCTCGCCCTCGTCGAGCGGGTAGCCGATCGAGATGTTGAAGCCGGTCTGCGCCTCGTTGAAGTCGTTGTACTCGCTTTCGGAGCTGTTCACGGTGGCCGACAGCGACGCCGCGCTGCCGAACACGAACGGCTCGACGAAGCGGATGTAGTAATTGTGGTTCTGCGAACCCATGTCGACGCCCGCAGAGAGCGAGCGACCGGTGCCGAACAGGTTTTCCTGCGTGATCGAGCCCGAGACGATGAAGCCGTCGACCGAGCCGACGCCCGCGCCGAAGCTGAAGCTGCCGGTCGGCCGCTCGACCACGTCCACCGACATGGCCACGCGGTTCGGCACGTCCGTCGGCTTGGCCTGGACCTCGACCTCCTCGAAGTAGCCGAGCCGCTGCACGCGCTGCTTGCTGAGCGCAACCGCCTGCGCCGAATACATCTCGCCCTCGCCGATCGCGAGCTGGCGACGCACGACGGTGTCGGCCGTGCGCATGTTGCCGTTCACGTCGATGCCCTCGACGAAGTAGAGCTCCCCCTTCTTCACCTCGAATTGCGTCGCGATCTCCTTCTTTTCGGGATCGACGTTCGTGATCGGGGCGACCGACGCGTCGAAGAAGCCGCGGTCGCCGTAGTAGCCGCGCAGCCGGTCGACGTCGGCCGACAGCGTCGAGCGGCTGAACACCTCCCCCGGTTCGAGCTCGACGAGCGCGAACAGCTGCTCGCGGTCCATCGTCTCGTCGCCCAGGATGTCGACGGTGCCGACCAGGAACTGCGGTCCCTCGATGATGTCGACCGACACCGTCAGGCCGTCGTCCTTCACGTCGACGTGCGGCTCGCCGATCGCGACGCGGATGTAGCCGTCGTCCATGTACAGGCGTTGGATCTTGTCGAGGTCCTGGTAGAAGATCGGCTCGGCGTACAGGCCCGAGCTGTCCCAGAGTTGGCTCACGTAGGACGTGACGGTCCACGTCTTCGTCTCCATCACCTTTTCGAGCTGGCTGTCCGTGAGCGCTTCGTTGCCGCGGAAGTCGATCTCGGTGAGGCGCAGCTTCTTGCCCTCGACCACGTCGAAATTCACGCCGACGGCGCCGTCGCCCATCGGCTCGAGCACGTATTTCACCTTGGCCAGGTAGTAGCCTTTGGCCTGGTACTGGGCTTCGATGCGCGCGCTGTTCTCGAGCAGGAGCGGGTAGTCGACGGTCGAGCCGACCGTGACGGTGAGCTTTTCCTTGATGTCGTCGGAGCCGAGCTCCTCGTTGCCGGTGATGCTCACCTGCCGGATCACCGGATTCTCGTCGACTTCGTAGGTGACGAGCACTCCACCGCCGGCGGCCCGGCCGAGCTCGACGCGCACGTTGTGGAAGAAGCCCAGCGCGTAGATGCGCCGGACGTCTTCCGAGATGCGAGCTTGATCGAGCGGCTCGCCGACCTTCGTGCCGATCACGGCCTTGACCGCGTCCGGCTCGATGCGGCGCGTGCCCGTGACCACGACCTCTTGCACGATCGTGCCGGTGGCCTGGAGCTCGGCCTCGTTTGCCGCGGCGGCGTCGGCCTGCGCCTCCGGAGTGACCGGCTCGCTCGGCGGCGGCGCCGGCGCGGCGAGGTCGACCGGCGGCGCGGCCGCCGGATCGGGCGCGGGCTCCTGCGCGAACGCCGAGCCCGCGCACAGTCCCGCGACCACAGCCAGGACGCCGAACGCACGTGCGGCCGCCTGCGCGAGACGGCGAGTACGCGTGTCTACGGGATGTGCGAGGGACAACGTCGGCTGAACGCTCCGGGCAATCGGGCCTAGTGTACGCGCACCCACCATCTCGAGCACCCGGCCTCCCTGTCTAGGAGGCCAGACGTCCTTCGACCAGGTAGCACTTCTTCGCGAGCCGATTCGCGAGCTTTTCGTTGTGGGTAACGAGCACGAGCGCGGTGCTGGCCTCGGCATTCAGGCGCAGGAAGATATCCACCACTTCGTCGGCGGTGTGCGGGTCGAGATTGCCGGTCGGCTCGTCGGCCAGCACCACCGAAGGCCGCAACACCAGCGCGCGCGCGATCGCCACGCGCTGGCGCTCGCCGCCGGAGAGCTTGCCCGGCCCGTGGCGCAGCCGGTGCGAGAGCCCCACCTGCCCGAGCATCTCGCGGGCGCGCTCGCGCGATTCCTTGCGCGTGATGCCGGCCAGCATGCACGGGATCATCACGTTCTCTTCCGCGTCGAACTCCGGCAGCAGGTGATGCGACTGGAACACGAAGCCGAGCGAGCGGTTGCGGAACGCCGCGACCTCCGCCGGCGGGAGCCCGGTCAGATCCTTGCCGCCGTACAGAACCTGACCCGAGCTCGGCCGATCGAGCCCGCCGAGCACGTGCAGAAGCGTCGACTTGCCCGCGCCCGAGACGCCGAGCACCGCCACCGACTCGCCGGGCGCGAGCTTCAGGTTCAGGCCGGAGAGCACCTCGATGGTCTCCTCGCCGAGTTGGAAGCGCTTCACCACGTCACGGGCTTCGAGCTCACTCATGCCGCAGCGCCTCCGCCGGATCGAGGCGCGACGCCTGCCACGATGGCAGCAGCGTCGCACCGATCGAGAGCACCATCGCGATCGCCGAAACCAGCACCAACTGCGCGGGCTCGACCGCGTGCGGCAGGCCCTGGAGCTGGTAGATGTTCGCGGGCAGCACGTCGAAGCCGAACGTGCGCTCGACGATCGACTGGATCACGTCCAGGTTCTGCGTGATCACGAGCCCCATGCCGAGTCCGAGCGCGAGGCCCGCCACGCCGATCAGGAAGCCCTCGATCGCGAACACGCGCAGGATTCCGTCGTCGGTGCAGCCCATGGTCTTCAGGATCGCGATGTCCGACGACTTCTCCATGATCATCATGATCAGCGTGGCGACGATGATGAAGCCCGCCACGACCATGATGAAGCTGAGCAGCACGAACATCATCACGCGCTCGGTCTTGAGCGCCTGGAAGAAGCCGGGGAAGTACTCCTTCCAGTCGCGCGTGTAGTACACGCCCCCGTCGCCGAGCGTCATCTCCACGTCGAGCGCGGTCGCGCGCGACGCGTAGGCGTCGCCCGTGCGCACCTCCACGCCCTGCGCCACGTCGCCGAGCTTCATGAACTTCTGCGCGGCGGGCAGCGACGCGTAGACGAAACCCTCGTCGAATTGAAAGAAGTCGGAACGGAACATGCCGGCGACGCGGAAACGCTCGAGCCGCGGCGCGGGCCCGAGCGGCGTGGGCGCGCCGCCCATCGGCGAGATCAGCACGATCGTGTCCCCGGTGCGCAGCAGGAAGCGGTTCGCGAGCTCCGCGCCGACGATCAACCCCGGCAGCCGCTCGACCTCGTCGCCGTCGGGCTTGGGCTCGAGATCGGCGAGCGAGCCGGTGCGGATCGTCTCGAGCAGCTGCGTCGCCTCGGCGACCGTCGCGGGATCGATGCCCTTCAGCACGATCGCCTGCAGCTCGCCCTCGCGTCCGCGCAGGATCGCGTCGGCGGCCAGGAACGGCGTAGCGCCGAGAACGCCCGGCACCTGGCGCACGCGCTCCGCCAGCTCGATGTAGTTCGGATAGGCGCCCTCGCGCGACAGCACCGAGAAGTGCGCGCGCGCGCCGACGATCTTCTCCTCCCACATCTCGGAGAAGCCGTTCATCACCGACAGCACCACGGTGATCACGGAAACGCCGAGCGCGACGCCGACCACGCAGATCACCGAGATGATCGAGATGAAGGTCTGCCGGCGGCGCGCGACCAGATAGCGCAGCGAGATGAACCACTCGACCGGACGCGCGCGGCGGTGCTCGACCAGCCCCGCGAGCACGAGCGGCCAGACGCCGAGCGCGGTGAGCAGCAGAGCGGCGGCCGCGACCGACACCGCAGCGTGTCCCCTCTCTTCCCACGAAGGCACCAGCAGGCCGGTCACGAACAGCGCGCCGCAGATCGCGAGCAGCGCGCCCGCTCCCCAGCTGAGCACGCGGTGGAACGCGCGCGCGCGCACGAAGCCCCAGGCCAGGAGGCCGGCCACGAGCTGGGCAGCGGGCGGCGCGAGCGGCTCCGGCGCGCCGAGCAACAGCGCCGCGCCGGCCAGCGCGATCGTCGCCAGCGCGATCGCCGGCAGCGCCACGCGCGCCGGTCGCACGAAGCGCAGGAAGTGGCCGAGGATCAGCGCGGCCGAGCCGGAGAAGAACACGAACATCAGCCCGAAGCCGAGCGCGATCAGCGCGACCAGGCTGGCGGACACGAAGCCGAGCGAGCGCGACAGGACTTCAAGCATCGCGCGGCCGCAGGTGCGGGAAGAGTTTCACCTCGCGCAGGTGGCTCGCGCCCGTGAGCATCATCGCGAGGCGCCCCACGCCGAGCCCCATGCCGCCGGTCGGCGGCATGCCGTGCTCGAGCGCGCGCAGGAAATCCTCGTCGAGCGGTTGCGCCTCCGTGTCGCCGCGCCGGCTGGCCTCGGCCTGTTCGAGGAAGCGCAGGCGCTGCTCGTCCGGATCGTTCAGCTCGCTGAACGCGTTGCAGATCTCCATGCCCCCCATGAACCCCTCGAAGCGCTCGACCATTTGCGGCCGCCCGGACTCGCGCTTGGCGAGCGGCGACAGCGCGGCCGGGTACTCGATCACGAACGTGGGCGCGATCAAGCCCGGCTCGACCGTCTCGGAGAAGACCGCGTCGACCAGGCCCGCCCAGCTCGTGGCTGCCGAGAGATCGACGTTGGGCACGCGCGCATGCTTCACCGCGTCCTTCAGCGCGTCGAACTCGACGGACTTCAGGATGTCGATGCCACACGCCTCTTGGATCAGCTCCGCCATCTTGCGCCGCGGCCAGGGTGGCGCGACGTCGAGCTTGCGGCCTTCGCGCTCGATCACGGTCGTCCCCAGCGTCCGCTCCGCGGCGTGCGCCACGAGCTGCTCGGTGAGTGCCATCATGTCCTCGAAGTCGGCGTAGGCTTGGTAGACCTCGAGCATGGTGAATTCCGGGTTGTGCTTGCGGTCGACGCCCTCGTTGCGGAAGTCGCGCCCGATCTCGTACACGCGGTCGAGCCCGCCGATCACCAGGCGCTTCAAGTACAGCTCGAACGAGATGCGCAGGTACAAGAGCTGGTCGTAGGTGTTGTGGATGGTCGTGAACGGCCGCGCGTGCGCGCCGCCGTAGAGCGGCTGCAGGATCGGCGTCTCGACCTCGAGGAAGCCGCGCGCGTCGAGGAAGTCGCGAATGCCGCTGATCATGCGCGAGCGTGCGACCAGCATCTGTCGCGAGTCCGGGTTGGTGAGCAGGTCCAGATAGCGCTGCCGGTAGCGCGCCTCGACGTCCTGCAGGCCGTGGAACTTCTCGGGCAGCGGGCGGTACGACTTGGCCAGGAAGCCCTGCTCGCGCGCGTCGACCGTGAGCTCGCCCTTCTGCGTGCGCACGAGCGCGCCGCGCGCCCAGATGAAGTCGCCAATCTCGTACAGCTTGACCGCCTCGAAGGCTTCGCCGAGCGCGTCCTTCTTGAGCCAGACTTGGAGCTGTTCACCGTCACTCTGCAGTGTCGCGAAGGCCATCTTGCCGAACGAGCGCAGCGCCAGGATCCGGCCGGCCACGCAGAACACGACCGCGGCCTGCTCCAGCGCGTCCGCGTCGGCGGTGCCGAAGCGCGCCAGAATCTCCGGGATCGCGGTGCGGTCGCGGGGTACGCGCGCGGGAAACAGCTCGACGCCCGCTTCGCGCAGGCGCTCCGCACGCGCGCGGCGCGAGGCCAGGATCTCTTGTTCGGTCGCCACCGGCTACGCTCCCGCCTGCATGAGATAGGCGCGCATCAGGCTGTCGAGGTCGCCGTCGAGCACCGCGGCCGCGTTGCCGACTTCGAAGTCCGTGCGGTGGTCTTTCACGCGCTGGGACGGATGCAACGTGTACGAGCGGATCTGCATGCCGAAGTCGATCTTCTTCTTCTCGCCCGCCACGCGCTCGATCTCGGCCTCGTGCTCGAGCCGCGCCTTCTCGTACAGCTTCGCGCGCATCACCTTCATCGCGTACGCCTTGTTCTTGTGCTGGCTGCGCTCGCTCTGACACTGCACGACGATGCCGGTCGGTTCGTGCGTGAGCCGCACCGCCGAGTCGGTCTTGTTCACGTGCTGTCCGCCCGCTCCGCCAGCGCGGTAGGTGTCGATGCGCAGGTCCGTCTCGTCGAGGTCGACTTCGACCGCGTCGCCGATGTCGGGGATCATCGACAGCGCGGCGAATGCGGTCTGACGCCGCTTGTTGGCGTCGAACGGGGAGATGCGCACCAGCCGGTGGATGCCGATCTCGCTGCGCATCAAGCCATAGGCGTGTTGGCCCTTCACGGTGAACGTGACGCCCTTGATGCCGGCCTCCTCGCCGGGCTGGATGTCGAGGATCTCGGCCGCGAATCCGTGCCGCTCGCACCAGCGCAGGTACATGCGCAGCAGCATCTCCGCCCAGTCCTGGGAATCCGTGCCGCCCGCGCCGGCATTGATCGATACGATCGCATCGAGCGCGTCGTGCTCGCCCGAGAGCATGCGCGCGAGCTCGGCCTCTTCGACGCGCGTGTGGAGTGCGGCGAGCGACTTCTCCGCTTCGGCGACCGCGTCCGCATCCGTGGCTTCGCTGGCGAGCTCGAGCATCAGCTCGGCTTCCTCCGCGATCTTGTCGGTCTCGGCGAAGAAGCTCAGCGCGCGCTCTAGCTCGCGCTGCTCGCGCAGCAGCCTCTCCGCGCGCTCGCGATCTTCCCAGAGCGCCGGGTTCGAAGCCTCGCGCTGCAGCTCCTCGAGCCGCGCCTGCTTCGCGGCGAGGTCAAAGATGCCTCCGCAGCTCGGCCATGCGCTCGCGCAGCCCGGGGAGCTCTTCTTTGAGCTCGCGGATCCTGGCGCTGGTATCTTCGGGCACGGACGTTCTCCCCCGGGGAGACCCGTTCATAGCAAATGGGCCCGACGGGAGCATGCGGATGAGCCCGAGAACGCGCGTGTTGTGGCTCGCCGGCGCGATCGCGGCGGGGGTCCTGGCCACGCTCGGCGCCTATCTGGCCGCCGTCTCCCTGCTGCAAGGCAAGGTCGCGCAGGCGCTGGGTCCCGGAAGCGAGATGTCCGCGCTTCGCGTCGGGCTCGAAGGCGTCGTGGTCGAGGGGCTGCGCATCCCGGCACCGAGCGGCTGGCCCGCCCCCGACGAGCTGCGCGCCGAGCGGGTAGCGGTCGCGCCGCGCCTGTCGAGCCTGGTCTCGGGCGACGCGATCCTGATCCGTTCGATCACGGTCGATGCCCCCTATCTCTCTGTCCTGCGAAGCCGCGACGGAAGGATCGCCGTTCTACCGGAGCTGCTCGGAGGCAGCGCTTCGGAGGGCGCGAAGGCCGAGCCCGCCCCGTCCGCCGAATCAGCGAAGATCGCGCTCGGCAAGATCGAGCTCGAGAACGGCGTACTCGAGCTGTTCGACGCGACCGTGGCCACGCCCGCGCTGAAGATCCGCTTGGAGCAGATCGAGGCGACGCTGCACGATCTGTCTGTGCCAGGCCTGAAGGGTCGCAGCGCCTTCGTGCTCGACGCCGTGGTGAAGGGAGCAGCGCACGACGGCCGCGCTCACATCGACGGTTGGGCCGAGATCGCGACGCGCGATTCGTCCGTGACCGTCGAGCTGCGCGGAGTCGATCTGGTACCGCTCGCGCCCTATCTGGTTCGCCCCGGCGAAGCGAGCGTTCGCCGCGGAAGCGTCGACCTGGACCTCGAGTCGGTGGTCACGGGAGCGCGCCTGGACGCCCACGGCACGATCACGATCTCGAAGCTCGAGCTCGCCTCGTCGCCGGGTCTCGCGAACACCTTTCTCGGTGTCTCGAACAGCGTCGTGCTGGCGGGCATGAAGGACCGCGGCGACAAGCTCACGCTCGACTTCACGCTCGCGGGCGACATCGACCACCCCGACTTCTCACTCAACGAGGCGCTGGGCACGAAGCTCGCCTACTCGCTCGCGGAGACCCTCGGCGTGAGCGTCGGCGGGCTCGTGAAGGGCGTGGGATCGCTCGGCCTGAAGGGCGCCGGTGCCGCGGGCGAAGCGGTGAAGGGCGTGGGCGGCGCGCTCTCGGATCTGTTCGAGTCGAAGCCGAAGCGCTGAGCGCCAACTCGCCTCGTCGGATCGTCTGCGCATAGCGCTTTGTACAAATGCGCGCGGACGCGCTCGCGAAGCGCGCTCATTGGATCTTCCGACAGGCACGTGGGTTGCAGCCGAGTCCTGCGCACTTCCAATGCTTCGCTCGAGCGAAGTCATTCCGACCGCGCACAGGGACGTTCGACTTGACGCAAGCCACGCAGACCGAACCGACCGCGATCGCAGGTGACTCACCCATGGAGTCGGCCGCGGAATTCGCAGGGGCGCTCGGCTGGCACGTTCGCGATCGGACTCGGAAGGTGGAGGCGTTTCCGCCCCAGGCGAAGGTCGCGACGCCTGCGCGCGGCGCTTGGACCGGAATCGCGGAACGCGGGTCACTCAGCGGCCTGCGCCTGATTCGCTGGATCTATGCGCGCTTCGGCCGCGGAGCCGTGATGGTTCTACTCACGCCGATCGTCGCGTACTTCTTCGTGACCGGCGGCGCAGCCCGCCGCGCGTCGCTGGACTACCTGCGCACGCTCTGGGCCACGCCGCGCGGCCGCGTGAGCGTGGGCGAGAGACCGACCTGGCGCCACGCCTTCCGTCATCTCTACGAGTTCGCCGAGAACATCGTCGACAGCATGATCGTGTGGAGCGGCGACGGCGCTCGCATTCGCATCGACGAGCGCGGCAGCGAACACCTACTCGCGCTGGTGCGCGAGGGCCGCGGAGGGATTCTGCTCAGCGCGCACCTCGGCAGCTCCGACATGCTGCGCGTGCTCTCGAAGAAGACGGGCATCGTGCTGAACGTGCTCAGCTTCACCCGCCACGCCGCGCGCATCAACGCCTTCTTCGATCAGCTTCAGCCCGGACTCAGCATGCGGCTGATCCACTTCGAGCCCGGCTCCATCAGCGTGGCGCTCGAGATCAAAGCGGCGATCGAACGCGGCGAGTTCGTCGGCATCCTGGGCGACCGCGTCTGGGAATCGGAGCGCGGTCGATCGGTGTCCGTGCCGTTCCTCGGCCGCCGCACGCGCTTTCCGCTCGGTCCGTTTCTGCTCCAGGCCACGCTCGGCTGCCCGATGTTGCTCAGCACCTGCGTGCGCACGGGCCACGGGCGCTACGCGGCGTCGACGGAGCTGTTCGCACCGGCCGCGCTAGTGCCGCGCCGCGAACGCACGAGGTACGCCGAGGGTCTCGCTCACCGCTACGCGGCCGCGCTCGAACGCGAGTGCATTCGCACGCCCTACCAGTGGTTCAACTTCTTCGATTTCTGGCGCGACGAGGCGGACCGGTGAGTCGGTCCGACCGCCGATGCTGACGAGGCTGAACCTGGTGTCGCTCGCCTGCGGCGCCGCAGGCGCTGGCGCGGTCGCCGCCTTCGGCTCTTCGCCGCTCACGCTCGGCTTGCCGGCCGCCGTGTTTCTCGCGCTGTGCGCGGACGGCATCGCGCGGCCGGGCTCGAGTCTGGCCTATCCGACGATCACGCACGGGCCGCGAGACCGCGATCGAGTGGCGCTGACCTTCGACGATGGCCCGGATCCGGAAGTGACTCCACAGGTCCTTGGCGCGCTCGCGGAGTACGACGCGCGCGCCACGTTCTTCTCGATCGGGCGAGCGCTCGCGGCGCACCCGGCGCTGGCTCGCGAGATCGCCGCGGGCGGCCACGAGCTCGGAAACCACTCGTGGCAGCACTCGCGGCTGCAGAACTTCCTGGCCGTCTTCGAGCAGGAGCTCGAGATCGAACGCGGGGTCGAAGCCATCGCCGCCGTGACGGGCGGTCGCACGCCGCCGCTGTATCGCCCTCCCCTGGGCATGAAGAGCCCGCCGATGGCGCGCGCTGCCTATCGCAAGCGCGTGACGCTGATTGGCTGGTCTCTGCACAGCCACGACTCGCGCAGCTCCGACCCGGATCGGATCGCGCGGCGTGTGCTCGAGCGGATCCGCCCGGGAGACATCGTGCTGATGCACGACGGACACGACCTGCCCGGCCGCCATCGACCCGGAACCGCGCGTGCCGTGCCGCAGATCCTGCGTGGGCTTCGCGAGCTGGGCCTGCAGGCTGTCACGGTCTCGGAGTTGCTCGGAAAGCGGTGCGGACCATGAGCGGCCAGGCATCGCAACTGGACAGTCGCACGCTCGAGATCAATCGCGAGTTCTACGACTCACTCTGGACCGACGCGCGACTGGTCGCGCCGGAGCGCTTCAACACCTGGCCGCTGGTCCGCGCGCTCGCCTCGCGCTCGCCGCGCCGGCTCGAGATCGCCCCTGGCTTGCGGCCGCGCCTTCCGCTCACGGGCACGGTGTTCGTCGACATCAGCGCGCCTGCGCTCGTCCGCCTGCGCGACGCCGGCGCGACCGCCGTGCTCGGCCTGGTCGGCGCATTGCCGTTCCCGGACGCCGCGTTCGACCTGGTATGCGCGCTCGACATCGTGGAGCACGTCGATGACGACGACGCCGCGCTCGCGGAGCTGTGCCGGGTGGCGGCGCCGAACGCGTGCCTGCTCGTCTCGGTACCGCTGCATTCCTCGCGTTGGAACGCCTTCGACGACTTCGTCGGTCACCGACGGCGCTACGAGCCCATCGAGTTTCTCGCGAAGCTGGCCGTGCACGGGTTTGCGGTCGAGCAGAGCGGAGCCTTCGGCATGCAGCCACGCTCCTCGCGCTTGCTCGACGCCGGCATCTGGTTCCTCACCCACCGTCGAGAGCGCGCGATGTGGTGGTACAACCGCGTGATGATGCCGCTCGGAGTGCGCTTCCAGAAGAAGCTGACGCTCGGGTCGGGTTTGATCGATACCGAGCACGTCGACGAGATCTTTCTCGTGTGCCGAAAGGGCGGTCGAGCGACTGCGCGCGGCTAGCCGGCGCAATCGCTCGTGACCTGTTGGAGCGAGTCTTGGAGTTTTCATACACCGGATAGGAGGCATTGTGTTTCGAATACTGACTCTGGCGATCGTAGTGACTGGGAGCATCGGCATGACCGGCTGCATGATCGTCGACACGCCCGTGCAGGGGCTGCTCGGCAGTCGGGTGCGCTGGGGCGACCACGCCGTGGGCGACGATTCGACGAAGGACACGAAGGAGGGCCGCGCCTGCATGGACACCATCCTCGGCCTGTTCGCTCGCGGTGACGCCAGCGTCCGCGCCGCGAAGGCCAATGGCAAGATCACCGAGGTGTCGGTGGTCGATCACTCGGCCAAGAACTTCCTGAACATCGTCGGGGAGTACTGCACCATCGTGCGGGGCAAGTGATCCGAGCCACGCGGCCGAGCATCGACGAACCGATCGGCTCGTGCGATTGCTCGGCCGCCTCGCTTGGTCGGCAACGATCGATTCGGAGGGAATGAGATGGGTGGCAGCAAGCTTCTCGGCATCGCGCTGATCGTGATCGGCGTGCTGGGGCTGGCGTACGGCAGCTTCAGCTACACCAAGGAGACTCACGACGCAAAGCTCGGACCGATCGAGCTCTCCGTGACGGAGAAGGAGACGGTGAATGTCCCCGTCTGGGCGGGAGCGGGCGCGATCGCGGCGGGCGCGGTCCTGCTCGTGATGACGGGCAAGCGCTAGAGCGATCCCGTCGCAACACGAAGGCGCGGAAACAGCGCTTCCGCAGCGCCACGGTCGATCGCTGCGCGCTGCTCGCTCTCGATCCCGTACGCCTCGTACATGCCCGTGAACGCGGCGACCGCGATGTCCGGCGCGTAGGGCCAGTCGCTTCCGAACAGCACGTGTCCGGGATTCGCGAACGCGAGCAGGCTCGGCAGCGCGGTCGGACTGCCCGAGAGCGCGGTGTCGAAGTAGAACTTCTCGAGCTGCGCCATGCCGTCGAGCGGATTGCCCTTGGGCGAGGCGGAGAACGCGATCCGATACGCCGCGTACGGAACGAAGCCACCGGCGTGCGAGAGGATCACCTTCAAGTCGGGACAACGGTCGAGCGTGCCCGAACCCGCCAGCCGGATCGCAGCGCGCGTCGTGTCGAGCAGGAAGTCGGCGACGAAGGTCGGCACGCCCGGCAGCGCATCGAGACCGGGCGGCTGCGACGGGTGCACGAACACGACCGCGCTTCGGCGATTCAGCTCGTCGAAGAGTGCGTCGAAGCGCGCGTCGCCGAGGTAGGTCCCGCGGCAGTTGGCGAGCAGCACGACGCCGTCGGCGTGCAGCACGTCGAAGGCGTACGCGAGCTCTTCGAGCGACCCCTCGAGGTCGGGCAGACACAGCGTCGCGAAGAAGCCGAAGCGGTCGGGCCGAGCCTGCACCGCCGCGGCCGCGTACTCGTTGACCTCGCGCGCCCACTTGCGCGCCTCCGCGTCGTCGCCCAGGTGCACGCCCGGTGTCGACACGGACAGCACCGCCGTCTGCACGCCGTACTTGTCCATCAGCGCGAGCGCCGCGTCGCGACTCCAGTCGGGAATCGGCAGCCCCCCGGCCGCCAGACCGCGACTGCGCAGCCACTCGGCGTAGGCCGGTGGCACGACGTGGTGGTGGGTGTCGATCCGGCGTGGTGTCGCGCTCGCGCTCACCGGCGCTGCGCCGCCGGGTTGAAAGGCCGCAGGATCCCCGGCGGGAGCGGCTGCTCGGGCGGCTTGTGGCCCCAGACGCTCTGCGCGTCGTACGACCCGGCGACCCAAGTCGCGTCGTCGACGATTCGACCGCCCCAGCCGTATTCGACCTCGAAGCCCGACGGCGTGCGCATGTAGAACGACGTCATCAAGTCGTTCGTGTGCGTGCCGATCGTCATCGCGAGCGGGATCTTGCGCGCGTTGCACAGATCGAGCGCCTTGCCGACGTCGTCGAGCGCGGCCACCTCGAGCATCAGGTGGTGCATGCCCACCATGCCGGGAATCGCGGCGAACGCGAGCGTGTGGTGGCGGCCGTTGCAGTGGAAGAAGCGGATGCTGAGGCCCGCTTCGATCTTGTCGGAGAGCCGGAAGCCCAGCACCTCGCTGTAGAACTGCTCGGCGCGCTGCAGGTCGGGCACCATCAAGACCGCGTGGCCGAGTCCACCGTCGCCGGTGACGAAGCCCGTGAGTGGACGGCCGGGCCGGAAAGTCGCCGGCTTGTTCAGCAACCCCCAGCTGAGCTCGTGGCGGAAGCCGAACGGGTCACTGAACCAGGCCACGGCCGCGACCGCGCGCAGCGCGGCGAGGCTCGAGTCACCGCGCTGCACGTCGAAGCCGTGCTTCTCGAGCGCGACGATCGCGTTCTCGAGTTCCGCCGGGCCGCCCACGCACCAGCCCAGATAGGCAAGATCGTCGCTGGCGCCCGGGTGCACGGTGATCCGCCACGCCGCGTCGTCGACGCGCAGGCGCACCGCGCCGTCGGGACCGCGGCCGGCGAGCTCGAGGCCGAGGACCTCGGGACCGAACTCGAGCCACTTCTCGGCGTTGGGAGAAGTGAAGCCGATGTAGCTGAGTGAGCGAATCACAGGATCATCTCCGGCTTGGAGGTACCGAGCAGCGTTCCGCCGACCGACCTGGCCAGCGGATCCGAGAGCAGGAAGGCGTGACCGAGCCCTCCCTGCACGTCCTGATAGCGGCGCTGCAGCGGCTGATCGAGGAAGATCGAGCGGCCGCTCGCCGCGTGGAAGAGCTCGTTCACAGCGCGGCCGACGAGCTCACAGCCGCGGTTCATGTTCCAGCGCATCTGGCCGCGCAGCTGCATCGACGTCGACTCGCGCGCTTCGGACATCCGCCACAGCTCGACGGCGTCGGCGCGCATGCGCGTGATCGACACGCCGAGATCCCAGGTGGCTTCTGCGAGCCGGCGCTGCATGAGCGGGTCGTCCGCGACGCGCGCGCCGAAGTTGAGCGTGCGCGTGCTCGAGAGCTCCGTCCACAGCTCGATGAAGCCGCGCGCCGAGCCGAGCACCGACGACGCCAGCGCCATGTTGAAGACCACCGACCAGGGCAAGCGGTACAGCGGGCCGTCGTTGAGTCTCTGACCGGGCAGCGGCTGATTGAGCGAGTAGTCCATGTGCGACTGCGTGCGGTACTCGGGCACGAACGCGCCGTCGACGACGATGTCCTTGCTACCGGTGCCCTTCAGGCCCGCCACGTTCCAGTTGTCCTCGATCCGGTACTGATCGCGGTGCAGCAAGAACGAGCGGAAGTCGGGGACCTGCGCTCCCCCGCCCAGGTCGCGGCCGCCGGCGATCGCGCCCAGATTCACGGCCCGACAGTGATCGCAGCCCGACGAGAACGACCAGCGCCCGTACACCTTGTAGCCGCCGGGAGCCTTCTCGGCCTTGCCGGTCGGGTTGTACGACGACGAGTGCATCGTGGTCGGATCGCTGCCCCACAGCTCCTGTTGCGCTTCTTCGGAGAACAGCGCGAGCTGCCACGGGTGCACCCCGATCACGCCCGCGACCCAGCCCGCCGACGGCGACGAACGCGAGAGCTCGTAGATGGCGTCGATGAACGCGAGCAGCGTGGTCTCGCCGCCGCCGAAGCGCGCGGGTTGCAGGGCGCGCAGGATGCCGCCCTCGAGCAGGCACTTCCAGGTGCGATCGGAGAGCCGCCGCAGCCCGTCGTCTTCCGCCGCGTTCGCTTCGAGCTCCGGCGCGAGCCGCCGACTCTGTTCGATCAAGCCCATCGCGCGCATCCCTTGTTTCTGTAGTGATCGCTACGGTATGCTAGGCCGACATGGCGGTCAAGCGAAAAGTCGGGAAGCCAGCCACGACCCGGAGCGGCCGCGCGCACGGCGACGCGAGCCGCGAGCGCATCCTCGAGGCTGCGCGCGAGATCGCCAGCGAACGCGGCTACGACGGGACCAGCATCGCGTTGGTGAGCGAGCGTTCGGGTCTGCCGGCCAGCTCGATCTACTGGCACTTCGACGACAAGGACCAGCTGCTCGCGGCGGTGATCGAGCGCAGCTTCAACCATTGGCTCGAAGCCATGGGCGGTCGGATCACGCCGCGCGGGGGCGAGACGCTCGAACAGCGCTTCGTTTCACTCTTGCGCGTGACGGCGAGAGCGCTCACGAACGCGCCCGATTTCCTGCGCCTCGGCTTGATGCTCTCGCTCGAGCGTCGGCCCGAGGAGGCGAGCGCGCGAACGCTGTTTCTGAAGGTGCGCGAGCAGACGCTCGAGCAGACGGTCGCGTCCTACAAGTCGTTCTTCGCCGGAGAGCTCGACGCCGCCGGCATTCGCAAGCTCGCGACGCTGACCATGGCCGCGGTCGACGGCCTGTTCATCGCGCGCGAGGTGTCGGGCGATCAGCGCGCGTTCGAAGCCTCGTTCGAGCTGCTCGGCGCGGCGCTGCTCGGCGCGGCGGAGCGGCTGAAGTCGCGCAACGCGCGTCCGCGGCGGTCGAAGTCCTGACGCTCGCCGAGTGCGTGCTCGCGCCCGCCCCGACTCGCGCCCGGCCCTGATTTCCGCGACCGTCGCGTGAACTTGGACGCGGACGCTCGGCCGGGGGGACGATGATCGAGACCGTGCAGATCGCGGTGCTCCTGCTGCTGGTGCTGGCGGCGGTCGCGCTCGCGGCGCGCCGCTTCAACCAGCCGCCCGCGATCTTGCTGGTCGTGGCGGGCGTGGCGCTCGCGCTCGTGCCTGGACTGCCGCGCGTACAGCTCGTGCCGGAGCTCGTGCTGCTCTTGGTGCTGCCGCCGCTGATCTACTCGGCCGGCGTTGCGATGAGCTGGCGCGAGTTCCGCTTCAACTTGCGACCGATCGCGCTGCTCGCGATCGGCTGCGTGGTGTTCACGACCGTCGCGGTGGCCGCCGTCGCGCACGCGCTGCTCGGAATCCCGTGGGCCGCGGCGTTCGTGCTGGGCGCGATCATCTCGCCGCCCGACGTGGTGGCGCCGCTCGCGATCGCGCGTCGGCTGGGTCTGCCGCGCCGCCTGCTCGTGATCCTCGAGGGCGAGGGGCTCGCGAACGACGCCACCGCGCTGATCCTGTACCGGTTCGCGGTCGCGGCGGTGAGCACGGGTGCCTTCTCGCTCGGCCCCGCGCTCGGCACGTTCGGCGCGATCTTCGTGGGCGAGCTCGCCTTCGGGCTCACGGTCGGTTGGGGCATGCTGCGTCTGCGCTCGCTGGCCGCCGACCCGCGCGTCGAGGTCACGCTGTCGCTGGTCACGCCCTACATCGCGTACTGGGGACCGGAGCACCTGGGCGGCTCGGGCGTGCTCGCGACGGTCGTCGCCGGGCTCTACACCAGCTATCACGGTCCGAGACTGATCACGGCGGCGACGCGGCTGCAGGGCGTCTTCTTCTGGGGCCTGTTCACGTACCTGATCGAGGGCATCGTCTTCTTGCTGACGGGTCTGCAAGCGCGCACGCTGCTCGACCGGATCGGCGACTTCGACGCGGTCGCACTGATCGGCTCGGCCGCGCTGGTCAGCGCGGTGGTGGTGATCGCGCGCTTCGTCTGGATCTTCCCGGCCACCTACCTGCCGCGCTGGCTGAGCCCCGCGCTCGCGCGCCGCGACCCGTCGCCACCCTGGCAGGCGCCGTTCCTGATCGGCTTCACGGGCATACGCGGAATCGTGTCGCTCGCGGCCGCGCTCGCGATCCCGCTCGCGACCGCGAGCGGTGAGCCGTTCCCGCACCGCGACCTGATCCTGTTCCTCACCTTCGCCGTGATCATCGTGACCCTGATCGGTCAGGGGCTCGCCTTGCCGCCCGTGATCCGTTGGCTCGGACTCGCCGTGCAGGGCCGCGAGGAGCGCCGCGTCGAGGCGATCGACGAGATCGCGAGCCGGCGGCTCACGATCGAAGCCGGACTGCGGCGCATCGATGAGCTCGCGGCCGAGCGGGACCTGCCGCAGCAGATCGTCGCGCCGGTGCGCGCGCACCACTTCGAGCGCCTGCGTCAGCTCGACTACCGGATCGGCGCCGACGCGCAGGAGCAGCGACTCGCGGAGCTCTCCGACGATCTGGAGCGGCGCCTGATCGAGGCAGAGCGCGAGCACCTCTACACGATGATGTGTGATGGCGTGCTCAAGGACGA
>JANNLG010000222.1:0-8017 GCA_031396695.1 Deltaproteobacteria bacterium | reverse complement strand
GATCGACCGCGGCGCGCCGATCCGCGAGCGCGCGCGCGACGTGAACGCGTTCCACCGCACGCGCGTGCCGAATCCGGACAGCAACCTGCTGTTCGGCGAGGGAGGCGCGGGCACCTACTCCGACGGCAAGCTCTACACGCGCGTGGATCACCCGCTCGAATCCCCGCTGCTCGAAGAGCTGGTCGCGTGCGGAGCACCCGCGCGGATCGCCTACGACGCGCGCGCGCACGTCGGAACCGATCGCCTGCACCGCATCCTGCCGGCGCTGCGCGCGCGACTCGAAGCGCGCGGCGTCGTGTTTCACTGGCGCACGCGCGTCGACCGGCTCGTGCTCGACGCGCGCGATCCGAGCTCGGTGCGCGCGCTCGCAACCAGTCGCGGCGAGCTCGAGACCTCGGCGCTGATCCTGGCGCCGGGGCACAGCGCGCGCGACACGTGGCGCGCGCTCGCCGCGCAGGGCGTGCCGTTCGAGGCGAAGCCCTTCCAGCTCGGCGTGCGCATCGAGCACCCGCAGGCGCTCGTCGACCGAGGCCGCCACGGCGAGGGACCGGAAGCGGCGCTGCTCGGCCCGGCCTACTACGGACTCACTTGCAAGGCGGGCGATTCGGCTCCGGCCGCACACAGCTTCTGCATGTGTCCGGGCGGAGTGATCGTGGCGAGCGTCTCGTCGCCCGGCCTTCTGTGCACGAACGGAATGAGCAACTCGAAGCACTCCTCCGGCTTCGCGAACGCCGCGATCGTGACGACGCTCGGGCCGCGCGAGTTCGGTGCGGGCGCGTTCGACGGTGTGGCTCTGCAGGAGTCGCTCGAGCGCGCGTTCTTCGCGGCGGGCGGCAGCGACTACACCGCGCCGGCTCAGTCGGCGCCGGACTTCCTCTCGGGACGCGCGAGCCCCACGACGCGCGCCTCGAGCTACCGCTTCGGCATGATCCCCGGTCGGATCGACGCGTTGCTGCCGCCGCGCGTGCGCGACGCGCTGCGCCACGCGCTCGTGCGCTTCGAGCGCCAGATCCCCGGCTACGCGGGACCCGAAGGCCTGCTGGTCGGCCTCGAGTCGCGCAGCTCGGGCCCGGTGCGGATTCCGCGCGACACGGATACGCTGCGCGCACGCGGCTTCGCGAACCTCTACCCCGTCGGAGAGGGCGCCGGCTACGCAGGGGGCATCATGAGCGCCGCGATCGACGGCGCGCGCGCCGCGCAGGCGTTGCTCCGGGACGGCGTCGAGAGCTCGAGGGTGCGGGTTTGAACTGGCTGCTCGTCGCGCTGTTCGGATACGTCGGCCTGCAGCTCTTGGTCGGACTCGCTGTCACGGGTCGGGTCAAAAGTGAGGCCGACTATCTGGTCGCGGGTCGCAAGCTCGGCCCGACGCTCGTGGTGTTCTCGATGTTCGCGACCTGGTTCGGCGCGGAGAGCTGCATCGGCGCCGCGGGCGCGGTGTACGAGCAGGGGCTCATGGGCGCGCGCGCCGACCCGCTCGGCTACGCGGCCTGTCTGTTCCTGCTCGGCGCCGTGTTCGCGGTGCCGCTCTGGCGCCTGAAGCTGACCACGCTCGGCGACCTGTTCGCGTGGCGCTACGGTGCGCGCGTCGAACGGCTCGCGGTGCTCCTGATGGTGCCCACCTCGATCCTGTGGGCCGCGGCGCAGATCCGCGCGTTCGGCCAGGTGGTCGCGACCTCGTCGGGCCTGGAGCTTCAGCTCGCGATCGCGCTCTCGGCGGGCGTGGTGATCCTGTACACCGCTGCGGGCGGCTTGCTCGCGGACGCGGTCACGGACGTGCTGCAGGGCGCAACGCTCACGGTCGGATTGGTGGTCCTCGCAATCGCGGTGTTCGCGACCGGCAACGCGAGCTTCGCGAGTCTGGCCGAGACCAACCGCTCGCTCGCCGCACTGGATCTGTCGTTTCTCGAGCACGCGGAGGCCTGGGCGATTCCGATCTGCGGCTCGGTGCTCGCGCAGGAGATGGTCTCGCGCGTGATCGCCGCGCGCTCGCCTGCGCTCGCGCGCGGCGGCGCGTTCGCGGCCGGCGGCATGTACATCGCGATCGGCATCATTCCGGTCGGACTCGGCCTGGTCGGCGCGCGCCTGATGCCCGGACTCGAAGATCCCGAGCAGATCCTGCCGCGCATGGCGCTCGAGCACTTCCCGATCTGGTTCTACGCGATCTTCGCGGGCGCGCTGATCTCGGCCATCCTCTCCACCGTCGACAGCGCCTTGCTGGCGGCCGCGTCGCTCGTCTCGCACAACCTGATCGTGCCGCTGCGACCGAACATGGCAGACCGCGCGAAGCTGCGCATCGCGCGCGCCTGCGTGCTCGTGTTCGGCGTGCTCGCGTGGGCGCTCGCGATGCGCGCCGAGGGCGTGTACGCGCTGATCGAAACCGCCGCAGCCTTCGCGAGCTCGGGCGTACTGGTGTGCGGAGTCTTCGGCCTGTTCACGAGTCTCGGCGGCGCGAAGAGCGCGACGGCGGCGCTGCTGGTCGGAGCGCTGGTCTGGTCGATCGGCGAGTGGGCGGAGCTCACCCGCACGCCGTACTTGCTGTCGCTCGCGTCGGCGGCGTTCGCCTACCTGGCCGTCGCCGCGTTCGAGCCGGGTCGAACGCTCGAACGCACCCTCGACCGCAAGGTCGAGCCTTCGGTACAAACGTGAGCAGCACGAGCGAGCGCGCGGGCCTGCTGTTCGCGGCGTACTGCGTGCTGAACAGCGCGTTCGTGCCGGCGGTGGCCAAGCTCACGACCGTCGACGCGAGCGGCGTCGCGATCGCGCTCTGGACCAGCGTGTTCGCGGGCATCGGCGGGCTCGTCATGCTGGCGTGGCACGGCGAGCTCCGGCTGCTGGTCGCGCGCAAGACCGCGCCGGTGCTCGTGACCGTCGGCGCGCTCGGCACCGCGCTCGCGTTCGTGCTGTTCTTCGAGGGCGCCAAGCGCGCGAGCGCGATCGACACCGCGGTCTGCGTGCAGACCGAGCCGCTCTATGCGCTGCTCGGCGCGCGCGTGTTCCTCGGTCACGCGCTCACGCTGCGGCGCGTGCTCGCGGTCGGCGCGATCCTGGTGGGAATCGCGCTCGCGCTTGGCGCGCGTCCGCTCGAGGGCTCGCTCGGCGTCGCCCTCCTGCTCGCCACGCCGATCGCCTGGCAGAGCTCGCACTGGATCGCGCTGCGCGGGCTCGACGGCGTGAACCCGCGTCTGCTCTCCGCCGCGCGCTACGTGTATGGAGCGCTGGTGCTGCTGCCGGTCTGGCTCTGGATCGACGGCACCGATTCGCTGCCGCCGTCCGACGAGCTCGCACAGCTCCTGCCGGTCGTCGCACTGCAAGGCGTGCTGATCTCGTACGGCGGAACGCTCGCCTGGTACGCGTCGATCAAGCGGCTCGATCTGGCACGCACGACCGCGATCGTGGTGCCGTCGGCGCCACTGCTGTCGCTGGTCGCGTCGTACTTTCTGCTCGGCGAGCTGGTTTCCGCGCGCCAGCTGCTCGGCTTCGCCGTCACCACGGTGGGCGTGCTGGTGTTCGCGCTCTCCGAGGGCGTCGACTCCGAGCCCCGCTACACTGGCGATCATGGCTAGCGCATCGTCCGCGTCGTTCCTCGACTCACCCGAAGCAGAAGCGCTCGCGAGCGTGCCCGCCGATGCGCGCCGCGAGATCGCCAAGCGCCTGTTCACCGCGCTGCACGAAGTCGGCACGCCGCTCGAGAAGCTCGGCGCGAGCGAGGTGCACGGCTGGCTCCTGCACGCGGTGCCCGACGAATTCCGCCCGCGCGATCCGCTCGGCAAGCACGTGGTGCCGGTGCTGCGCGCGCTCGTCGACTTCGCCGAGCGCAACGCCGGACGCAAGCTCGCGACGCTGCGCACGGCGACCGAGTCGCTCGCGCCCGAGCTCGAGAACGCGCTGGTCTCGGGCCACGCGCACCACCATCACCCCGACGAGGGTCACGCGCCCGAAGAGCCCTTCGTGCGCGAGACCCCGAAGGTGGGCCGGAACGATCCCTGCCCGTGCGGATCAGGGAAGAAGTTCAAGAAGTGCCACGGCGCCTAGTTTGCACGTAGCAGCGGCGCTCGACGGCAGTTCATACATCGTGAGCGACCAGAAGGCGTTCACCGGCGGCAGCTGGCCCGACGCGAAGCGCAGCGTGTAGCGGTTGGCGCCGTCCAGCTTCTTGCCCTCGGAGTCGACGGCGTAGACCGGATACATCGCTTCCTGTTTCGAATTGCCGTAGATGCCGAGAACGGCTGCGGCCATCCGATAGAGGTAGTTGTTCTTCAGAAGCTCCCGCGTGCCGAAGAGCTCGCCGGAGGTCACCTTCCCGGCGTTGATCTGCTTGCGCAGGTCATCGAACTCCGCCGAGGATAGGACGAACAAGCGCGATTCTGGCCAGCGACTTCCGGCACTGGGAGTTTTGTAACATCCGTCATCAGTGGAGAAGCGGGCGTCCGAGGCGACAATCTGGCCTCTGAGCGGGGCGCGCGGCGCGTAGCTCGAAGCTGCCGGTCTGTTTGACCGTCGCGCCTACGATCCGATCGCCGACGTTCTCTCCGAAGGGAAGCGGTTCGCCGGTCGGCATCGACTAGTCGATTGTGCTCTGGCACGCGCCGTGGTTCATCGCGCACGATCTCCGGTGCGTCGGGCAGGTGGATTCGGAGGGCCGCAATCAGCCCGATGCCGCCTCGTTCATGATCTTCACGATCGTGCGCTCCACTTCCTGCGCCACCCCTTCGACTTGCGGCGCGTTGAACATCGCCAGAAGAGTGGTTGGTTTCAACGTAGCCATGATGCCTTTGCCGCCTTCCTCATAGATGGAGATCCGGCATGGCAGTGCGGTCGAGACGCTCATGTCCCGATCGAGCACCTGCTTCGCCTGTTGCGGTTGACACACCTCGAAGATCAGGCACTCGTGCGCCAACTCCACGCCCTTCTTCGTCATCGTCGCTTTGAGGTCGTGCACGTGCATGACGCCAAAGTGATTGGCCTGAACGGCGACCTGCAAGGCAGCCGCAACTTCGGTCACGGTCTTGTCCGTGGGCACCTTGATCAGCATGGGTTTCCCTTGTTCTCGACCGTTCACCGCCACCGGGCCAACAAGAACGTGAGCGGGGGCAGCAGCGTCATCTGGAGTAGTGGCCACAGGCCCGCGTCGAGTCCGGGGACCACGGGCATGCGCCCCGTGTACGACCAGCGTCCGGAGGACAGCGCCGCGTGTTCCACGAGCGCGGCATAGGCGAGCCCCAGAACAGCCGCGGTGACGTAGATGTTCCAGCGACCGCGCAAGCCCCATCCGAGATCGCCAGCGGCCACTGCGGCCGCTGCGTAGATGCCCAGCACGATTCCCACATCACCGACGGCCGCCCGCGTGCAAACACCGAGCGTGCTTATCCAGGACTGACCGACGGTTTCGACATAGGCGGACATTTGGGCCATTTCCCAGATTTCGTTCAGGACGAAACTCGCCAGCGCCGTGATCGCGAGGAAGCGCCAGCGCTCGGCAGCCGCTTGGGTTGCTACGGAGCGTCTCCCGATTTTTCGGCCATCCCCTTCATCATCGGACACTCCGACATGTGTCCCTTGCCCATCTGCATGTGCTGCATCATCTGCTCGTCCATCTTTGCCTTCGCCGCATGCATGGCGGTCCGCTGCTCGGCCATCGTGGTGACGACGCCGGCCATCAGGCCCACCTTCTTGTCGTCCCGCGCGCTGTTCATCGCGGCGACCTGCGCGGTGAGTTCGGCGTCTTGGGCCTTCATGTCGTCCTTCATCTTCTGTTTCTGCTCCATCAGCGCCTTGCAGTGTTCCATCCCGGCGCCCTCCATCATGCTCTTTCCCTCTGCGGGTTCGGCGGATCGCGCCTGGAGGGGAAGCCCGATGGTCAGGGTCAATGCCAATGCGAGACATGCACGAATGACGAGGTTCATGAGCGTTCCGCCTTTGTGTTTGACGTTGTTGATCGGTGTGGGAGTCCGACCTACGGCGCACGATTGCAAGGAGCGTACCCCAGCGGCGTCGCAACGTTGAAGCAGCGCGCGGCGTCGCATCGATCGCGCACGTGTAGGCTTTGCAAAGAGATGTTCGGAACTACAAACCGAACCTGGCGAACCCGGTGCCAGGCGTCGAATTGGTTTGCGGCGAGTGGATCGTGGACGTGCGGTCAACGTACCCGGTGCAGGCCGAGCAGGCGCGAGATTGCGAAGCGCTGCATGCGGCTCGGCACCTTGCCGCGCGCGAGGTGACCGATCCATGCGTCGGGTCCGACCGGATAGCGGAAGCGCGGGCGGCGCGCGTCGAGCGCGCGCGCGATCGCCTGTGCGACCCCGCGTAGATCGCGCGCGCTGGCGAGCACCTTCTCGTCGATCGCCTTCTCGAGATGCTGCATCAACGCGCGATACGGGCTGCCCTCGGGCAGCACGCGCGACGAACTCCCCCAGATCGCGGTCTTGTAGGAGTCAGGTTCCACGAGCGTCAACTCGATGCCGAACGGCGTGATCTCGTACATCAGCGATTCGGCCCAGCCTTCGATTGCCCATTTCGACGCGACGTAGATCGCGTTCGCCGGCTCGCCCGCGTACGCCGAGTTGCTCGAGACGATCACGATGCGGCCGCCGCGCTGCGCTCGAAACGTCGGCAGCAGCGCGCGCGTGAGGCCGAGCACGCCCCAGAAGTTCGTCTCCATCACACGGCGCGCCTCGACCTGGGGCACGTCCTCGAACGCGCCGCCGACCGCGACGCCCGCGTTCTGGACCACCGCATCGAGCCGCCCGCCCGTGCGCTGCAAGAGCGCGCCGACCGCATCGTCGATCGACTCCGGCTGCGTGACGTCGAGTCGTGACACCTCGAGCGTTCCGCGACGCCCGCAGCGGCCAGCGCTGCATCGAGCGACGCGCGCTTGTCGAGGTTCCGCATCGTCGCGAACACCTGCCAGCTCCGGCGCGCCACTTCGACGGCCGCGTGCAGGCCGAAACCCGACGACGTTCCGGTGATCAAGACGGTCTTCATCGGCTACGGCTTCGCCACGTAGAACGCGTTGACGGGGTGACCCAGGTCGAGCGACTCGAAGTGCGTGAAGCCCGCGTCCGGAGGGGGTCGCGCATGCGGTCGTTCCCCGGGGCGCGCGGGCCACGCGACGAGTCAGTCATGGCGCGCTCCTCGAGTCGTCGGTCACAGCAGATCGCGGCGCGGCCGACCGCGGCGGGTGCGAGCACGCCGTGGTATCGGACCTGATGCGCACGCGGTGGCGGGATCAGCGCGACCAGCCGCTCGAGAAGCTCGCTGGGCTCGAATACGACGTGCGTCGTGCCGTCTCGCCAGCGGCGCTTGAGCGGGTAGCGGAGACGGCCATCGGGTTGCGCTGCCAGCCGCGCGGGGACGGCGACGTATGCGTGCAGGCTGACGCCGTGGATCATGGCGCAGCGCGCGCTTCGCGGCTGCTCGAGGTCGTCAGCGGTGACGCGGTCACCGAGACGCGCCCCGCGCCGGCCGGCGCGTGGCTCCTCGAGCTCTACGCCGCCTCGATCCGGCACCGCACTGCGACGGGTGCGTCCGAGACGGTGCCGGCTCGCTTCTTCTACCAGTCGAGCAGCGACGCGAAAATCAGCGGGGCGACGATCGTGGCGTCGGACTCGATCAGGAACATGGGCGTGTTCTCGTCGAGCTTGCCCCAGGTGATCTTCTCGGTCGGAAACGCTCCGCTGTACGAGCCGTAGCTCGTGGTCGAGTCACTGATCTGGCAGAAGTAACCCCAGTACGGGCACGGCCGGCGCAGGTCCTGGTGGATCATCGGCACGACGCAGATCGGGAAGTCGCCCGCGATGCCGCCGCCGATCTGGAAGAAGCCGACCGTCGCGCGCGCCTGCGACTTCGGAATCGCGCGCATGTGCACGGAGTCGTGGTCCTCGGACGCCTCGACCGCGGGCAGCTCTTCGAGCGTCTTGCCCATCGTGGTCGACACGTACCAGCGCGCGAGCTCGGCCATGGTTTCGAGGCCGCTCTTCACGATCTGGAAGTTCGAGAGCTGGCCCGAGATCACGTGCGA
>JANNLG010000193.1:0-5315 GCA_031396695.1 Deltaproteobacteria bacterium | reverse complement strand
GCTCTTGACGTCGCCCTTAGTAACTACGGACCCCCTGCTCGCCGTTCTGTACGTTGGCGGCTTCGGAGAGGCGTTCGTGTAGGCGGTCGGCGAGGCGAATAAGCTCTCGTCTGTGCTCGTCGGGAATCCTTTGGTGACCGGGCGCGCGGCCGGCCGCCCGCCACCCCGACTCCGCTCGCCTGCGTCTCGCTGCGCGCCCAGCCACCGGCTCGGCTTGCCGGAACACGATTCTCTCAAGGCGCCGCTGAGTTCGGTCGATTCTGCGTACTAGAGATGCGCCTCACGCCGCTTGAAATCCGTCAGCACCGCTTCACCACGCGTTTCCGCGGCTTCGACGCGGGCGAGGTCGAGGCGTTCCTCGAGACCGTCGTGGCGGACTTCGAGGACGTGGTGCGCGAGAACGCCCAGCTGCGCCGCGAGGCGGAGCGGCTGGCGCGCGACCTCGACGCCTACCGCGCGCGCGAGAAGACCATTCAGGACACGCTCACCACCGCGCAGTCCGTGGTCGAGCAGCTCAAGCGCACGGCGATCAAGGAGAGCGAGACGCTGGTCGTCGACGCGGAGCTGCGCGCGGAGAAGATCGTGGCCGAGGCGCGCGAACGCCGCGCCGAGCTCGGCAACGAGATCCGCGAGCAGAAGTACCTGCGCCAGCGGCTCGAGGTCGACCTGCGCCGCACGCTCGAGGGCTACGTGAAGCTGATTGACGCCTTCTCGTCGACCGACGAGCCTCTCGAGCCATAGTGGAGATCCGCGCCGCGACCAAGGGCGCGGCGCACGTCGAGTTTCCGGTTCACGTGCGTCCGCGCGCGCGCCGAGCCACGGTCGGTGGCGAGCACGCCGGCGCGCTCGAGGTGCGCGTGCGCGCGGCGCCCGTCGACGGCGCCGCGAACGCGGAGGTGATCGCGCTGGTCGCCGAAGCGCTCGGGTTGCGCCGCGCCGAGGTGGAGCTGGTCTCGGGCGCGACCGCGCGTCGCAAGCGCCTGCGCGCGTACGGCGACGCGGCGGACCTCGCCCCGCGACTGCGCGCGCTGGCCGCCGCGAAGTACGAGGTTTGACCCGCCGAAAGCACTGGCTTAGATTGCCGCCGGCCTCGCGGATTCCCTAGGAGATTCGAATAGATGCCGACCTACGAGTACGAGTGCACCAAGGGCCACCGGTTCGAGGTCGAGCAGTCCATGAAGGACCCCGCGCTGAAGCGCTGCAAAGTCTGCCGCTCCAAGGCGCAGCGTCTGATCTCGGCCAGCTCCTTCATCCTGAAGGGGGGCGGCTGGTACTCCGACGGCTACGGCAGCTCGAAGGCCGGCGCGAACAAGTCCGAGAGCTCGAGCGGCGAGTCGAAGTCGGAGAGCAAGTCCGAGGGCAAATCGGAGAGCAAGTCGGAATCAAAATCCGAGTCGACGTCCTCGCCGACCAAATCGGACCCGAAGCCCGCCGCGAAGTCCGATACGAAGCCGTCGGGCGGATCGGCCGCGAGCCCCGGCACGTGACGCGAATCGCGAGCGGCAAGGAGCTCGCCGAAGAAATCCTCGCCGACGTGCGCAAGCGCGTCGCGGAGCTGCGCGGCGGTCCGCCGTGCCTGGCCGTGGTGCTCGTCGGCGAAGATCCCGCCTCGCAGATCTACGTGCGCAACAAGGGCCGCGGCGCGCGCGCCTGCGGCATCGAGTCGCGCGAGATCCGCCTGCCCGCGACGACGACCGAGGCGGAAGTGCTGCGCGTCGTGGGCGAGCTCAACCGCGATCCGAGCGTGCACGGTTTTCTCGTGCAGCTCCCGCTGCCGGCCGGCATCGACGCCGCGCGCGTCGCGCTCGCGATCGATCCCGAGAAGGACGTCGACGGTCTGCACCCGATCAACGCCGGACGCCTGGTCGCGAACGAGCGCGCACTGGTGTCGTGTACGCCGCTCGGCTGCATGTACATCCTCGACCGCTTCAACGTGCCGATCGAGGGCGCGAACGCGGTCGTGATCGGCCGCAGCAACATCGTGGGCAAGCCCGTCGCGCTCTTGCTTCTGCACCGCAACGCCACGGTCACGATCTGCCACTCGAAAACGCGCGACCTGCCCGACGTGGTGCGGCGCGCCGACATCGTGGTCGCCGCGCTCGGCAAGCCGCGCTTCGTGCAAGGCGACTGGATCCGCGAAGGCGCCGCCGTGATCGACGTCGGCGTGAATCGGGTCGACGGGAAAATCGTCGGCGACGTAGACTTCGAGCAGGCGAACGGCCGGGCGGGAGTTCTGACGCCCGTGCCCGGGGGGGTGGGCCTGTTGACGGTCGCGATGCTGCTGCGCAACACCGTGCAAGCCTTCGAAGCCCGGTCCGCCGCCGCCTCGTGAGCGCGGCTGATCCGGGAGCCGAGCTGCGCCGCACGCCGCTCTGGTCGCGACACGTCGAGGCGGGCGCGCGCATGGTGCCATTCGCTGGCTTCGACATGCCGGTCGTGTACGCCTCGATTCTCGACGAGCACCGCGCCGTGCGCACGCGCGCGGGCGTCTTCGACGTCTCGCACATGGGCGAGCTGCGACTGCGCGGCCCGGCCACGCTCGAGCTCGCGCAGCGGCTGTTCACGAACGACGTCGCCGGCACCGGCCTTGGTCGCGTGCGCTACGGCCTGCTCTGCGTCGAGGGCGGCGGCGTGGTCGACGACGTCACGCTCTACCGCACGGGCGAGCGGGAGCTCTTGTTCTGCGTGAACGCGTCGAACATCGCGGCCGATCTGGCCTGGCTGCGCGAAGTGCACGCCAAGAGCGGGCTCGACTGCGAGATCACGGACGAGAGCGACGCGACCGGCTTGCTCGCGGTGCAAGGGCCGGAGGCGCTCGCGATCGTCGCGCGCCTCGCGCCGCCCGCGCTGAAGCCGCCCAAGCGCTGGCACTTCGCGCACGTGGAGCTGGCGGGAATTCCCGTGCTGCTCTCGCGCACCGGCTACACGGGCGAGGACGGCTACGAGATCTTCGCCCCGGCCGAGCGCACGGGCGCGCTCTGGGATGCGCTGCGCGACGTGGGCGGCGACGCGCTCGCGCTCGCGGGCCTCGGCGCGCGCGATACGCTGCGCACGGAGATGGCCTACCCGCTGTACGGCCACGAGCTCGACCGGGAGCACGATCCGATCGAGGCCGGGCTCGAGCGCTTCGTCGCGTTCGGCCGCGGCTTCATCGGCGAGCCCGCCCTGCGCCGCCACGAAGCCCGGGGCGGACCGTCGCGAAAGCTGGTCGGACTGCTGCTCGAAGGCCGCCAGGTCGCGCGCCCGGGCTTCCGAATCCTGACGCCGGACGGCGACGGCGTGGTGACCAGCGGAACCTTCGGACCCAGTGTCGATGGCGCGATTGCACTAGGCTACGTTCCGGCCAAGTTCGCAGCGGGTGCGAATCTTCAGGTCGAGATCCGGGGAAAGAGCGTGCCCTGCAAAGTCGTCTCGACGCCGTTCTACAAGCGAGGCTAGCGCGAGGCTAGAACAGTCAGGACGTCTGCGATGTCAGATCACGACTACAAGATCCCGGAAGACTGTCACTACACGGAATCCGACGAGTGGCTGCGCGTCGACGGCGCGATGGTGCGGATCGGCATCACCGACTACGCGCAGTCGGAGCTGAACGACATCGTGTTCGTCGAGCTGCCCGAACGCGGCACGCAGCTCGAGGCCGGCCGCAGCTTCGGCGTGGTCGAGTCCGTGAAGGCGGTCAGCGATCTGATCGCGCCGATCGCGGGCGAGGTGGTCGAAATCCACTCCAAGCTCTCGGAGCACCCCGAGTGGATCAACGAGGACGCCTACGGCCGCGGCTGGATCATCGCGATCACGCCCGAAGACATGGACGAGCTCGACGGGCTGATGTCCGCCGCCGACTACCGCGCGCACGTGAAGGCTCGCTCCGGGAAGTAAGTGGTGAAGTGAGCTACGTCCCCCACACCTCCGAGGAGCTGCGCGCCATGCTCGCGCGGATCGGCGCGAGCGAGCCTGCGGCGCTCGTCGAGTCCGTGCCCGCGAGCCTGCGCAGCCGCGCCGAGCTGAAGCTCGCGCCCGCGCTGGACGAGCGCGCGCTCCTGCGCCACTTCTCGGCGTTCGCGGCCGAGAACGGCACCGTGCTGACGGGGCCAAGCTTTCTCGGCGCCGGCGCGCACCACCACTTCATTCCCGCGGCCGTCGATGCGCTCGCCTCGCGCGGCGAGTTCATGACCGCCTATACGCCGTACCAGGCCGAGATCAGTCAGGGCACGCTGCAGATGATCTTCGAGTTCCAGACGCTCCTGTGTCAGCTCACGGGTCTCGAAGTCGCGAACGCGTCGCTCTACGACGGAGCCTCGGCCGTGGCGGAAGCCGCGCTGATGGCCGCGCGCGTCACGCGCCGGACACGGATCTGTGTCAGCGCAGGCCTGCACCCGCACTGGCGCGAAGTGCTGCGCACCTACACGGAAGGCGTGGGCCTGGTGCTCGACACGCTGCCGCTCGACACGGCCGGCCGCACCGACACGTCGAAGCTGCCGGACGACTGCGCGGCCGTGATCGTGCAGTCGCCCAACTTCCACGGCTCGATCGAGTCGCTCGGCGTCGCGGCCGAGGCCGCGCACGCGGTCGGTGCGCTGGCGATCGCGGCTACTGCAGAAGCGCTCTCGCTGGCGCTCCTGCGCTCGCCGGGCGAGCTCGGCTGCGACATCGCCTGCGGCGACGCGCAGTCTTTCGGCCTGCCGCTCTCGTTCGGCGGCCCGTACGCGGGCTTCCTGGCCGCGCGCGAGAAGTTCGTGCGCCAGCTGCCGGGGCGGCTGATCGGCGAGACGATCGACTCGTCCGGCCAGCGCGCCTTCGTGATGACGCTGACCACGCGCGAGCAGCACATCCGGCGCGAGAAGGCGACCAGCAACATCTGCACGAACCAGGGTCTGTGCGCGCTGCGCGTGACGATCTGGCTCGCGCTGCTCGGCCGCGCGGGAGTCCGACGGCTGGCCGAGATCAACGTCGCGCTCTCGGCCTACGCGCGGCGCGCCTGCACGCGCGCGGGGCTCACCCTTCCCTACTCGGCGCCGGTCTTCAACGAGTTCGTGGTCGCGGTTCCCGGACTGGCCGGCAAGCTCGAGCGACTCGCCGCGCAGGGCATCCAGGCGGGCGTGCCGCTCGCGCGCTTCGAACGCGGTGCCGCGAGCGATCGGCTGCTGGTGTGCACCACCGAAATGAACACGCGCGCCGAGATCGACGCGCTCGTGCGCGGGCTGGCCGCTTGAGCACCGCGGGACGCTCCGGACTCGTCTTCCACGAGCCGCTGTTGTTCGAGTCGTCGCGACCCGGGCGGCCGGGCGTGCGCGTCGACGATCCCGACGTGCCGCTGG
>JANNLG010000199.1:0-77290 GCA_031396695.1 Deltaproteobacteria bacterium | reverse complement strand
CGCCGACCTGCCCGCGGCGCTGATCGAGCGCCTGCGCCACTACTTCCTCACCTACAAGCTCGTCCCCGGTGAGCCGAACCGCGTGACGATCGATCAGGTCTACGACGTCGATCATGCACACCGGGTGGTGGAGGCCGCGATGGCGGACTACTCCGCCGAAATCGCGCCCGGCGTGTCAGACTCGCGCTAGTCCGCAACCCGAAGGAGTCTTCGCATGAGTGTGGTCTCCGAGTTCACGGCCTTCATCAAGCGCGGCAACGTGATGGATCTCGCGGTCGGCGTGATCATCGGCGGCGCGTTCGGAAAGATCGTCTCGTCGGTCGTCGCCGACGTGCTCATGCCGGCGATCGGGCTCGTGCTCGGCGGCATCAACTTCAGCGCGCTCGCATTCACGATCGGCGGAACCGCCGAAGCGCCGGTGCTGCTCAAGTACGGCGCGTTCATCCAGGCGATCATCGACTTCGTGATCATCGCCTTCTGCGTGTTCCTGCTGGTGAAGGCCATCAACTCCATGCAGAAGCCCGCGCCGGCCGCAGCCGCACCCGAGCCGCCCGCGGACGTGAAGCTGCTGACGGAGATCCGCGACCTGCTGCGCGCGCGGAGCTGAGCGACGCGCACACGCTGCTGTGTAGACGCGGGCGCGGCCGCCCGTGTATCCTCGCGAAATCCTGCTGCTAAACCTGAACGGGAGCTCCGGATGTCTATCCTGACCCTGCTGCGACGCACCCTTCCGACCGTTGCCTGCCTGTTGATGCTGCTCGACGCTCGCCTCGTCCGCGCGGCCACCGTGTCCTACGACGATTTCGGCTGGGACGCGGAGTGGGAGTCGCCAGGCCTCTACACGTCGGTCGGCGCGGCCGATGTTCGGACCGGCCATATCGACGCCGAAGATGGCGACATCAACGAGGTTTCGCAGGACAGCACGATCGAGCTCGACAGCACCGCGCTGTACAGCGTTCTGGCCGTGCCGCCCGGGTCCAGCACGATCCCCGGCTCGGATCCATTCTCGGCGCGCGCGCAGACCCGGTTCGGCGAGAACCACGCGGCCGTGCAGTCCATCCGCTACTACGAATTCGACTCGCAGAGCGGCGAGTTCTACGTCGAGCACCGGAACCAGGCCGAAGCCCGGTCGAGCTGGGCAGACGAGTGGACGTTCTCGAGCTTCGGAACCGTCACGCTCGACCTGCACTGGGACGCGACGTTCGAAGTCGATCCGCTGTGCCCGAATTTGTTTTGCGGAGTGTCGCTGCCGCCAGGCACGGACAGCGCGACGCTCCAGGGCTGGTTCACGCTCTTCTCGGCTGGGGTTGGAGTCTACGATCTCGACCAGCTGGAGGAATCCGACCCGTACGATGGCGACCCGTATCTGATTCCCACGCTCATCACGTCGATCTTGATCGAACAACGGAGCGGCAACGCCGATGCGCTCGATCCGATCGATCTCGATGCGTCGCTCAGCTTCGCACCGGTCCCCGGGCATCGCTACGCCGTCGGCAGCTATCTCTACACGAGCGGGGCGCGCGGGGGAGACATCGACGCACTCAACACGGCGTTCCTCGAGCGAATCGTGCTCGCAGCGGGGCAGACGCTGAGCTCCGTGGCGGTCGCGAATCTGGGCGCGCAGTACGACATCGAGACGGGTGTTCCCGAGCCGTCCGCTGCGTGGCTGTTGGCGCTAGCGGGTCTGCTCTTCGGCGCGCAGCGCCGCCTGCTCGCGAACTAGGAACGCCTGGATCGCGGCGATGTCCGCTTCGCTGACGACGTCGGCGAAGCTCGCCATGCCCGCGCTCGCCAGCGTGCCGCCGCGCACGATCGCGTCGAACTTCGCGTGGGTTTCGGCGGAGAGCCGGAACAAGTCGGGGTACGCAGAAAGCCGCTCATCGCCGCGGCCGCCGTGGCAGTGCGCGCACTGAGCTCCGAATAGCTTCGCGCCGCGCTCCGCGGCAGCGTCCGAGTAGCCTGCGAGTGACGGTGGCTCGGGAGTCACTTGCTGCTCGCGCAGCTTCGGCAGCGGCGCCGGCCCGCCGCCGAGCTTGAACGCGAGCAGCCGTCCGTAGTTCTGGTACGTCCAGGCCGCGCTCTCGCGCGGGTAGCTCGCGGCCACTGCGCCACCGAGCCCTGCGATCACGGCGACGTACTGCACGCCGTCGATCTCGTAGCTGATCGGCGCGGCCATGATGGCGGTGCCGATCTCGAGGCTCGCGAGCTCGTGGCCGGTGTCGGCTCGGCGTACGACGAGACGACCCGACGACGTGCCCTGCAGCACCAGGTTGCCGGCGGTCGCGAGCACGCCCCCGCCCGCGAACTGCTCGCTGCCGACGGGGACTCGCCAACGCTCCGCCTGCGCGACCGGGTCGTAGGCGATCAGGAACTCGCGCGTCGCGAGCGATGGCAGCTCGGGCCGCGAGCGCAGCAGCGCGTCGAGCGGCGCGCGCTCGGACGGCGGCAGCAATGCGATGCTCGAGCCGAAGATCGCCTTCGCGCCCATGTTCAACTCGCCGGGCGTCCAGCGGTAGAACGGCTCGTTCACGATCACCATGCCCTGCTCGCGCGCGGGAATGTAGGCGAGCCCGCTCGCGGGACTGAACGCCATCGGCTGCCAGTTGTGCGCGCCCGACTCGGTCGGGAACACGATCGCGGGCGCGTTGCGATACACCGCGCGCGCGCTCGCGACCGGACGGCCGCTCGCGTCGACGTGACTCGCCCAGTTCACGAACACGAACGGCTCGGCCGAGATGAACTCGCCGGTCTCGCGGTCGAGCACGTAGAAGAAGCCGTTCTTCGGCGCCTGCATGATGACTCTGCGCTCGCGCCCGCCGATCTCGAGCTCAGCGAGGATCATGTTCTGCGTCGCGGTGTAGTCCCAGCTCTCGCCGGGCGTGGTCTGGTAGTGCCAGACCAGACGTCCGTCGTCGGGATCGAGCGCGAGGATCGACGCCAGGTACAGGTTGTCGCCGCCGGACGGACTGCGCAGCCAGATCGGATAGGGAGACGCGTTTCCGGTGCCGACGAAAAGCAGGTCGAGCTCGGGGTCGTAGTTGAGCTCGCCCCAGACGGTGCCGCCGAGACCCGACTTCCAGTCCGAGTTCGAGTCCCAGGTTTCGAGCGCGCGCTCGAGCGCGGGATGTTCGGGCGGGCCGCGCGCGGGATCGCCGGGCACGGTGAAGAAGCGCCAGCGCTCGGCGCCGCTCTCGGCGTCGTACGCGGTCACATAACCGCGCACGCCAAACTCTGCGCCGCTGTTCCCGATCACCACCACGTCCTTGGCGAGCTGCGGGGGGCCGGTGATGGTGTAGAAGCGCGTGTCGCGATCGATCAGCGTGTCGACCCGCCACAGCTCTTTTCCGTTCTTCGCGTCGAGCGCGACCAGGAAGCCGTCGAGCGTGCCGACGTAGACGCGGCCGTCGCGCAGCTGCACGCCGCGGTTCACCACGTCGCAGCAGGCTCGGCGGGCGTAGCTGCCGTCGACTTCGGGGTCGTAGCGCCAGCGCTCCGCACCGGTCACAGGGTCGACGGCGAACACGCTGCCCCACGGCCCCGACACGTAGAGCACGCCGTCGACAACGATCGGTGTCGCCTCCTGGCCGTGCTCGACGCGGCCGCGGCGCGAACGCGCTTCGTACTCCCAGGCGAAGCCGAGCGTGCGCGCGTTCTCGACGGAGATCTGCGTGAGCGGCGAGAAGCGCTGGGCGCGGAAGTCGCGGCCGAGCTCGGGCCACTCGCCCGGTCGCGAAGCGCGTGGAGTCCCGTCCCTGCACGCGGCGACCCCGAACGCAGCGAGTCCGAACGCGGCCAGGAGCAGCGCGAGCAGCCTCACGCCCGTCGCCGGGCCACCAGGATCGGGCTCGTCGACCAGCGCGATGCGAACGGCCACAAGTCCGTGAGCCGATCCGCCGCGCGCTGCAGCCCTTCGGGAAGCTCGAGCTTCGGCACGCGCAGAAGTCCCACCGGGTACACGCGCACGACCTCGAGACCGGCCTCGCCGACGAGCGCCCGGCACTCCGCGATGCTGAGCACGTTGAACACACCGTAGCCGCGCCAGCCCGCGTACGCGCGCGCGACGCGCATGTAGGGCGAGTTGATGTTCTGGTGGTCGTTGAAGATGAAGATCCCGTCGGGCTTGAGCAGCGGCGCGAGCGCGCGCACCACCGCCTTGCGCAAGCTCGGCTCCGCGTTCACGAAGAAGCGGAACGCGGTGATCAGGTCGAACGACTCGCGCTCGAACGGATTCGCCTCGAGCAGGTTCGCCTTGTGCAGCGTGGTGCGCGAGAGCTTCGCGCGCGCCTCGCCGAGCATGGCCTCCGATACATCTACGCCGCTGCACGACGCGACGCGGCTTTCGAGGAAGCTGCAGATGCGCCCGGTACCGCAGGCGAAGTCGAGCGCGCGCACCTCGCGCCCGCCGAGAAATTCGCCGAGCGCCTGGTCGAGCACTTCCTGCTCGCGCGACCACAGGTAGCGCGCCCACGGATCGGAGCCGTAGTACTCGTCGTACTGCCGGCCCTTGCCCGGTGTGGTGTGCGAGTCGGAGTAGGTGGGCGTGCTCATGCGAAAACCCTCGACCATCCCTGTCTCGCCAGTCCCCAGAAGCGCGTCCGCTCCGACTCCCCGAGGCCGAGCTTCCACGCGGCCACGAGTGTCGTCCCCGCCACCGCGACCACCACGAGCAGAAGCTCGGGCCAGTTGCGCGGCGGCATCGTGAGCTTCCACGCGACCAACAGCAAGATGCCCGGCACGGTGCTGGCGAGCGTCGGCAGCCAGACCCGCCGCAGGCTCTCGGACCAGCCGATGCCGAGCTGCTTGTAGACGTGGCGCGGCAGCAGGATTCCGCAGCCGAGCGCGAGCGGAATCGCGCTGGCCCAGGCGATCCCGAGCAGTCCCCAATCGAGCAGCGCCAGACTCGCCCAGCCCAGACCCACCGTGCCCACGGCCATGATCACCATCAGTCGGCCGAAGAATCGGTGCTCGCCCTTGCCGACCAGCACGAAGAAGCTCGAGTGCTGCGCCAGCCGGAACGCGTGGCCCGCGACCACGATCGCGAGCACGGTCGGCAGGAGCGGGATGTCGCGCTGCGTCCAGATCAACAGGAACTCGCGCCCCATCACCAGCAGGAAGGCGGCCGAGGGCAGGATCATGAACAGCGAGTACTTCTGGCTGAGCAGCGTCAGCTCCTTCAGCCGCACGTGGTCGTCGCTCGCGTCGAGGTCGCTGGCGGCCGGCTTGAGCGCGGCGCAGAACGCCTCGATCACGGTCGTGAACGTGAGCACCGACGCGGTCACGATCGCGTAGTGCGCGACCTCCTCCGCGCTGCGGTAGATCCCGATCAGCACCTCGCCGACCTTCAAGAGCAGGAGCGCGCCGAGGATGTAATTGAAGGTGTTGAAGCCGTAGGCCAGCATCTCGCGCAGCAGATCGCCGTCGATCTCGCGCGCCGAGAACGGACGTTCGGGCAGGAGCCGCAGGCACAGGCCCAGGTAGATCGCGTTCACGAGCAGCTCGGAGAGTCCGTACACGAGCGCGACCGTCACCAGGCCGTGTCCCTGCATCACCAGCCACACCAGCACGCCCGTGCGCGCGAGCGTCACCGCGATGCGGCTGCCGGCCATCAGGTCGTAGCGCTGGTAGCCCGACAGCACCGCCGACGCCGCGCTCGTGACGGTGGTGACCGCCGCGCAGCCGCCGACCACGAGCACCGTCAGCCGCGAGTCGGCGGCGAGCTCGGTCGGGATCTGGAAGATCTGCGTCAGCCACGCGTACAGCCCGAGCGTGAGCAGAAGCACGACCGTGCCCACGCCGAGCAGGAACGCGGCGCAGGTGGACACGACCGCGCGCAGTCCCTGCACGTCGCCGGTCGCCAGCCGCACGGGGATGTAGCGGTTGACCGCGCTCACCAGGCCGAGCTGGAACACCACCGAATAGGCGAACACGGACCCGATCAGCGCCCAGACACCGTAGACCGCCTCGCCGAGTCTGTGGAGCAGGAACGGCACCAGCAGAAACGCGATGACGGACCCGAACAGACTCGCCGCCGCGTTCCAGAGCACGTTCGTGACCACGAGCGTGGCGTCGGTCCGGCGTGCGTGGGCTCGTGTGGAGGTCATGCTTGGCTTCGGTATCGTCAGTCATCCAGAGCGGAGCCGCCAACACGGAAATGAAGGTGCTGATCTGCGGCGAGGCCCTGCAACTCGGCGGCGCGGAGACGGTTTCGATCGACCTCGCCAACGCGCTGGCCGAGCGGGGCGTCGAGGTCGCGTACAGCGCGGCGCCGGGACCGCTCGACGCGCGGCTGGCGAGCGGCGTGCGCTTCGAAGAGACGCCGACCTTGAGCCGCGCCAACGCGATCCCGTTCGCGCGGGGTCTCGCTGCGGTGGTCCGGCGCTTCCGCCCGAGCGTCGTGCACGCGCACGGCGCCACGCTCGCGCTCTCCGCGCGGGCGGTCACCGTGCTCGGCGGCGGCAGCAGACCCGCGATCGTGCTCACGCACCACTCCACGGGCTACCGCCGCGCGCCGGAGTTTTTGTCCGCGCTGCTTTTGCGCGCCGCGTGCGACCAGATGATCGCGATCAGCTCCGTGAAGCACCGCCAGTTCCTGGCGATGGGATTTCCCGAGCGCCGCGTGTCGTTCATTCCGAACTTCGTGGATTGCGGCGCGATCGGCCGCGCCGCGGCGCAGGCGGACCGAGCGGGGCTCCGGCGCGAGCTCGGCATCGCCGACTCCGACACCGTCGTGGCGATGATCGGCCGCATGATTCCCGGCAAGGGCTTCGACGTGTTCGCGCGCGCGCTCGCGAGCTGCGCCGCGCGCATCGCTCGCCCACTGGTCGGGCTCGCGATCGGCGACGGCCCGGAGCGCGCGCGGATCGAAGCGCTCGCCGCGTCGCTCCCGGGTCCCGGCCGGATCGTGTTCGCCGGTTATCGTCGCGACGTGAACGCGCTGCTCGGCGTGTGCAACGCGGTGCTCTTCCCGTCGCAGCTCACGGAAGTGCTTCCGATGACGCTGATCGAGGCCTCGGCCGCGGGCGTGCCGATCGTCTGCTCCGACATCCCCGGCAATCGCGAGGTCGTCGAGAGCGGAGTGAACGGCGAGCTCGCGGGCCCGTCGGACGCGAGCTACGCCGACGCGCTCGCGCGCGTGCTCCATGACGACACACGCGCGCGCGGCATGGGTGACGCCGGACGGCGACTCGCGCAGGAGAAGTTCGACAAGGACGTCGTCGTCCCGCGCATCCTCGCCCTGTACGCCGAAGTCGTCACGCGGGTGCGCAGCAGACATTGAAGCTGAGCCATCGAACGAACCGTATACTCAGGGGTCGTGATGTTCGATGGACTTCCCGGGAGCGACCTCGTCGAGCAGGGGCTCGAGGACCTGGGCCGCGGCGTGCTGTCCGCGGCGGCGCTTCTGGTCTCGATCGGCGCTCCGAAACTCCGAACGCTCGGCGTCGAAGTCCCGGACATCGGGATCGCCGACCCGGAGCGCTCCCTCTACGACCTGCTCGCCACGGCCGAGAGCGACGGGGCGCACTCGCGCTACAACGCGCTGATCCGACGTCTCGTCAGCTTCGAACGCGCCCTGGCATGCGCCGGCTCGTAGACGCGGCTCGACTTCGAGCGTTCATGCGCGCGCTCGGTGCCGAGGCCGATCGCGAGAGTCGCGTGTATCTCACGGGCGGTGCAACAGCGGTGCTACTCGGCTGGCGAGAGAGCACAATCGACATCGATCTGAAGCTCGAGCCCGAAACCGATCGATTGCTTCGAGCGCTGGCAACTCTGAAGGAGACGCTCGAGCTGAACATCGAGCTCGCCGCACCGGATCAGTTCATCCCCGAGCTCGCCGGATGGCGCGAGCGCAGTTCGTGGATCGCCCGCGAGGGGCCGCTCGACTTCCATCACTACGACGCTTTCTCGCAGGCACTCGCGAAGATCGAACGCGGTCACGCACAAGACCAGGCGGACGTCGCGCAGATGCTCGACCGCGGACTGGTGGATTCGGCCGACCTCGAACGACGCTTCGCCGAGATCGAGCCCCAGCTCTACCGCTTTCCCGCACTCGATCCGGCGTCGTTTCGGCGCGCCGTCGAGGCGGTCACGCGCGGCCGAAAGTCTCGCTAGCGTCGCGGCGGCTAGACCCAGTCGAGCGGGCGGATCGCGACGCTGCCGGGGATCGCGGGTTGGAACGGCTCGCCGGGCCAGCCGCAGCTCGTGATGTACCACTTCCCGGTGTCGGGGTCCTGCAAGTACTCGGGCGCGTGCGCGTACAGGCGCGCGGCCGGCTCGCGCGCGTCGTCGCCCGTGTAGCTGCCGAAGTCGAACGGGTTTTCGGAGCGAAACAAGAGTGTGTTGTGGTACTCGGCCGGTCCGCCGGTGCTTTGCGTGTACGTGATCGACAGCCAGTACGCGTCGCCGTGCCGAAACACGAATGGGGACTCGGTCGCGCCCCAGGACGGATTCGACGGCGCGTCGGGCGTCGTCACGAGCGCGTGCCGAACGAAGCGCCAGTCGAGCAAGTTCTCGGAGACGCAGACGCTGACGGTTCCGCACAGGCCGCGCTTGCCGGTCGAGTAGAGCAGCCAGGAATCGTCGTCGAGTCGGAAGATCATGCCGTCGCGCAGCACCGATTGCAGCGGCGCGCCGACCAGCGTGCACGGCGCCTCGCGCCAATCGTCGAGGCGCGGATCGTCGCAGACTGCCGCGCGCAGTCGGTCGGGTCCGTAGAGCATGATCCAGCGCTGGCCGTCGAAGGCGACCGACGGCGCCCAGGCGCGCGTGCCGAAGTTGCACACGCGCGGCCGCTCGCGGAACTCGCCCGCTTCGAGCGACGCACCCGCTCCGTGACAGAACCAGCGCTCCTCGTGCGGATCGATCGCGGTCGTCGGCTTGGTGATGCCGAAGACGTGCCAGCGGCCGTCGTGCGCGCGCACCACGCAGTGGTCGTTCACGTAGGCGCCCGTCTTGCGAGGTGTGAACAGCGGCTTCCAGCCCTCACCCGCGAGCACTGGCTTGCGCACGCGAGCGGTCAGATCGCGGGGCCCGTGCGTCGGCCCGACAGCGCGCCGAGCACGCGCCGCACGCCCGCCTTCGCCCACTCGAGCGCGTCGTCGATCGCGAGGTAGAAAACCGGCACGACCAGCAGCGTCAGCACCGTCGAAGTCAGCATCCCCGCGCCCGCGGCGATCGCCATCGGCCTGCGCGTCTCGGCGCCGGGCCCGATCCCGATCGCGGCGGGCAGCACGCCGAAGATCATCGCGACCGCCGTCATTACCACCGGTCGCATGCGCACCGGTGCGGCCGTGCGCATGGCCTCGACCTTGCCCATGCCCTCCGCGCGCAGCTGGTTCGCGTAGTCGACCAGCAGGATCGAGTTCTTCGTCACCAGCCCGAACAAGAGCAGGATCCCGATCAGGCTGAACAGATTCAGCGTCTGACCCGTGAGGTAGAGACCGCCGAGCGCGCCGGTCATGGCCAGCGGCACCGCGATCATGACGGTGAACGGGTGCACCAGGCTCTCGAACTGCGCGGCCAGCACCATGTAGATCACGAGCAGCCCGAGCACGAGCGCCAGGCCCGCCTGACTCGCGCCCTCCTGCATCGCTTCGGCCTGGCCGGAGAGCGAGAGCGTCACGCCTTCCGGAAGCACGCGCTTCGCGATGCCGCGCGCGGCTTCGACCGCGTCACCGAGCACGAGACTGCTGTCGAGATTCGACGCGATCGTGACGCTGCGCTGGCGACCGCTGCGCGTGATCGCGGACGGCGCGGCGCCCTGCTCGACCTTCACGATGTTGCTCATCTCGACCACGTCGCCGGTGCGCGTGCGCACGTACAAGCGATTGATCGCGTCGGGATCGCTGCGGTCCTTCTCTTCGAGCCGCATGCGGATGTCGTAGCGATGGCCGGATTCCTTGAACACGCCCACGTCGAGCCCGCCGATCATGAGCTGCACGGTGGTGGCGAGCGCGCGCGCGTCGATGCCGAGCGCCGCCGCGCGCTCGCGGTCGGGAATCACGCGCAGCTCGGGCAGGCCGAGCTTGAGCGACTTGTTCAGGTCGACGAAGCCACCGTGCGCGGCGAGCGCGGCGATGAACTCGTCGGAGATCGTGTCGAGGTCGTGCAGCGACAGGTTGCCGCGCAGCTCGACCTCGAACTGACCCATGCGCGCGCCGCCGCCGCCGCTCATCATCGAGCCGGGATTGAAGATGCGGATCGAGCGGCCCGCCGTGCGCCCTAGCTCGGCGCGGCCCGTCTCCATCAGCTCATGCACGCTGCGCGTGCGCTGGTCGAGCGGCTTCAGCGTGGCGAACATCATGCCCTCGCTCGGGCGGCCCGGCATGTTCGGCCCGTTGCCGAGCCCTACCGCCGAGAACAGACCCACGGTCTCGGGCTGGGCGAGCATCCAGGCTTCGTCGGCGGCGAGAAACTCGCGCGCGACTTCGAGCGCGGTGCCCTGCGGCGCCTCGGTACGCACCATGAAGATGCCCTCGTCCGAGGGCGGGAAGAACTCGGTCGAGAGCTGCGACGCGAACACGATCGCCGCCGCGAACGCGGCGACCGCGATGCCGAGCGTGGCGCCGCGGTGCGCGAGCGTCCAGTCGAGCGCGTGCGTGTAGTACCTCTCGAGCGCGAGCTGCGCGTTCTCGAGGCGGTGATACAGCCCGCCGTGCGCGCGTTCCTTTGGCACGCCCATGCGCGACGCGAGCATGGGCGTGAGCGTGAGCGCGACGAACAGCGACAAACCCACGGAGCCCGCGACGGTCAGCCCGAACTCGCCGAGGAAGCTGCCGATGATGCCGTCGACGAACACGACCGGCAGGAACACCGCGATCACCGACGCGGTGGCGGCGGTCGCGGCGAACGCGATCTGGCGCGCGCCGACCTCCGCCGCTTCGCGCGGCGCCAGGCCCGCCTCGCGGTGTCGCTCGATGTTCTCGAGCACGATGATCGCGTCGTCGATCACGACGCCGACCGCGAGCGCCATGCCGAGCAGCGTCATGGTGTTGAGCGTGTAACCGGCCAGCCAGACCAGACCGAAGGTCGCGATCAGCGAGATCGGCAACGACACCGCGATGATCAGCGTCGGCCGTCCGCGGCGCAGGAACACGAACACCGTGAACACCGCGAGCAGCGCGCCGAAGGCGAGCGAGAACAGCGTCTCGCTGACGGCTTCGCGCACGGTGTGCGAGAAGTCGATGAAGCCGGCTTCCTCGTCGATCGTGATGCCGCTGGGCAGGATCGCCCGGATGTCGTCGATCCGGCGCTTCACCTCGTCGACGATCGCGACCGTGTTGCCGCCCGACTGCTTCTGGATGCCGAGTCCGACCGCTACTTCGCCGTTGTAGTGCGCCTCGGTGCGCAGGTCTTCGGAGCCGTCCTCGACGCGCGCCACGTCGCGCAGCTGCACCGGCGCGCCGTCGACGTACGCGACCACCAGCTTCTCGAGCTCGGCGACGGACTGGAACTCCGCCTCGGTCTTGACCGTGTACTCGCGCAGCCGACTCTCGACCAGACCGCCGGGAACTTCGAGGTGTTCACTCTGGAGCGCGCGCAGCGCGTCGCTCGCCGCGAGCCCGCGCGCGCGCAGCGCTTCGCCGTCGAGCCAGATGCGCAGGTTGCGATCGCGCCGTCCGAACACGGTCACGCCCGCGACGCCGGGAATCGTCTCGAATACCGGTCGCACGGTGCGGCGCACGTACTCGCTGGTGTCGACGGCCGTGCGATCGGTGCGGAACGGCACCCACAGGATCGCCATCGACGACGGGTCGAAGGTGTCGACGGTGGGCGGCTCGAGCTCGTTCGGCAGCTCGCGGCGCGCGCGAGCGACTTTGTCGCGCACTTCCTGCGCGGCGAGCTGGATGTCCTTGCCCAGCGCGAACTCGACCGTGATCATCGCGAAGCCCTGCGAGCTCGTGGAGCGAATCGAGCGCACGCCCGCGATCGTGTTCAGCTTCTCTTCGATGACGTCGGTGACGTCTTCCTCGATGCCCTCGGGGCTGCCGCCGGAAAGCTCCGCGAGCACCGTCAGGACGGGGAACTCCATGTTCGGGTACTGGTCGACGCCCAGGCGCCGGAAGCCGAGCACGCCGAACACGACCAGCGCGAGCATCATCATCCAGGTCAGGATCGGGCGCTTGATCGAGATGTCGGACAAGGTCACCGCGTGCCGCCCTCGGCGTCCGGTTGATCGGCGACCTCGGGGGGCTGATCGGCGGCCACGGGCGGCTGACCCGCGACGTCGGGTGCCCGCTTGCTGCCGTGCTCCGTCGCCGCGACCACCGATCCGTCGACCAGGCCCGTCTGACCGCGCACGATCACACGGTCGCCGAGCGCGAGACCCTCGATCACCTCGACGCGGCCGTCGCGCACCGCGCCGGTGCGCAGCACGCGCCGCTCGACGCGGTCCGTGCCCACCAGCCGGAACGCGATCGCGCCGTCCGCTCTTTGCAGCACCGCGTCCTCGGGAATCATCGGCACGCCGTCTCGTTCGGAAATGCCCAGATCGACGCGCGCGAAGAAGCCCGGCCGCAGGCGCGCGTCGGCGTTCGGCACGATCGCGCGCACACGCAGCATGCGCGTGCGCAGATCGACGCCGGGCGACACGGAGATCACCTGGCCCTGGAACGAATCGTTCGGATAGGTGGCGACGCGCAGCTCGACGGTCGCGCCGACGCTCACGCGCGCGGAGTCGACCTCGGTCACGTGGAAGGAGATCTCGATCGGATCGAGCGCGACCAGCTCGAGCAGCGGCGCGCCCGGCGCGACGTACTCGCCCTGGCTCACGTGCCGCTTCGCGACCAGCCCGTCGAAAGGCGCGACCACGGTCGCGTCGCGCAGCGCGCGCTCGGACAGACCGAGCTCGGCTCGCGCGGCGGAGACGCGCGACTTCGCGAGCCGCAGCGCGAGCTCACCTTGGTCGAGCTGCGCGTCGGAGGCGATCTTCTTCTGCGACAGCTCGCGCACGCGCTCGGTCTGTCGCTGCTGATCGGCGAACGCCGCGTCGGCCTCCTCCACGCGCGCGCGCCGAGCGTCGAGCTCGAGCCGGCGCCGTTCGGGATCGATCTCGAGCAGCGCGCTGCCGCGCGTGACGGCGTCGCCCTCGTCGACGTGGAGCTTCGTCACCAGACCGGGTACTTCGGACGCGACGGTCGCCTCCTCGCGCGGAATCAGATCGCCGGTGGCCTGGATGCGCTCGATCACGCGCTGGCCCTCGACGTTCGCCACCTCGACCGGCGGCGGCGGCGCGACCGACTGCTCGTCCGAACCCGAGCAGGCCGCGACGATCAACAGGATGGCGAGCGGAAAGAGATGCGTTCGAATCATGCGCGTGCTCCGAGATCGGCGTCCTCGGAGGCGGCAACCCCGAGTCCGCGCAGCAGTGAGTCGAGCGCCGCGTCGAACAAATCCGAAGGCATTTCGATGTCGGTGCGGTCGTTCCCGAGCGACACCAGGCCGTGAAGCAGAGCGAATACCGCGTGCGACGCGGTCTCGACCGAGCAGGCGCGCAGAAGTCCGGCCGCCTGCAGCTCGTGCATGGGCTGCTCGAGCAGCGCGCGCGCTTCGTCGAAGGCGGCGGGCGGGGCGAGCGACGGATCGCGCCAGGCGGTCAGCAGCCGGTAGTGCGCGGGGTGCGCGCGGCCGAAGCGCGCGAACGCGCCGTACAGCGCGCGCGCGTCCGCGAACGCGCCGCGGCCGCGGCGCACGCGGCGCAGCGCCGACACCAACCGGCGACAGCGCTCCTCGAGCAGCGCGTCGACGATCGCCGGCTTGTCTCGGAAGTAGTGGTAGATGGTCGGCGCGGCGTAGCCGCAGCGCGTCGACAGGCGCCGGATCGAGAGCGCCTCGAAACCGCCGTCGAGCACGATCGCCTCGCTGGCGTCGAGGATCGCGCGCCGCGCCTCTTCGCGCTGGCGCGTGCGTCTCGCAAGCGCAGGGGAGGCAATCGCGGGGGATATCTCGGCCAGGTTCATCGAACACCGTGCAGGCCATCGAACACCGTTCGAGGCTTTGATCTTGTACCACGGTCCGTCCCCTCGGGTCGAATCGAACGAACCCGGCCCCGCCCGGCGGGTATGCTCGGGCCATGACGAACGCCTCGGAGGCCGCCGATCACGTCGACATCACGCAGTGCCTGCAGCGCTACGGACAGGCGCTGGACGACCGCGCGTGGGACGTGTTCGACACCGTCTTCACCCCGGACGCGACGCTTCGCTACGACATCGAGGGCCGCGGGTGGGACGAGACCATGGGCAGCCTGAAGGCGAATTCACGCGCTCTGTTCGAGCGCTTCTGGTGGACGCAGCACGTGTTCAGCGTGCCGTTGATCGAGCTGGCAGGGAGCGAAGCGCGCGCGACCTGTCGGCTGATCGCGACGCACGTGCAGGTGAAGCTCGAGGGCGCGCGCTCGACCTGGGTGCTGTACGGGATCTACCGCGACCTGCTCGTGCGCAGCGCCGCGGGCTGGCGCATTCGCGAGCGCCACCTGCACGGGGTGTACAGCGAGGGCGAGCTGCTGCCGCGCAAGCTCGTCCAGACCTTCGCCAGCGCGCCGACGCCGCCGCGCTAGCCGGCGCGTTAGCCGCCCACGGGCCGCGAGACCACTTCGAAGAACCAGACGCCGCCCTCGCCCGGCGGCCCGCCGCCGTACTTGCTGCCGACCACACCGATCAGCTGCGTGCGCAGCGCCTCGTCCTGGGTACGGGTCAGCGTCACCGGATAGCGTTTGCCCGCGATCCGCACCCATGCGGCGCCGTTCTGGTCGGCGGTCTTGTGCCAGCGCTTCCCCGGCGGGAACGACAGGCTCGCGGGGATGAACGCGCGGCCCTCGTTCACCAGGATCCAGGTCGTGCGCGAGCTCGACTCTCCGTCGAGCTGCAGCTCGATCGTGTCGACATCGGCGAACTTCCAGTCGCCGACCGGGGCAGCGACCACTTCGCCCGCGACCAGCGGGCCGCCGGGCGCGAGCCCGAGCGGGCCGTCGTGGAAGCGCGCCAGAAAGAAGAAGGCCGCGATCAGCAGCGCGACCACGCCGATCAGACCGGCCAGGAACTTCAAAAACTTCACGTCGACTCCTCCTTGCGGGCGCGTCGACGGTCAGCCGCGCGCCAGGATCTTCTCGAGCACGGGCAGCAGGTGGCCGCGGAACGTCTCGGGGTTCTCGGCCATCGGGAAGTGGCCGAGGCCCGGCATGAACACGAACTCCGCGCCGGGAATCGCGTCCGCCAGCGCTTTCGACGCGGCCGGCGTCGCGCTCCAGTCGTACTCGCCGGAGAGCACGTACACGGAAGTGCGTCCCGTGTCGATGCGCGCGGCTTCGTGCGTCAGGTCGTGCTCTTCGCCGTAGAAGTACAGGTCGCCGCGAAACACCGACGGCGCGCCCTGCGAGTATCCCCACGCGATCTCGCGCCTGCGCGCCTCGGGCGCGGTGGGGCTGGTGAGCCCGACCATCAGGTCCGCCTTCACGTCGTTGCCGATGCGCGGGTGGTCGAGGAAGTCGAGGTTGCCGCCCTCGGTGCGCGAAGCCGCCTCGATCCCGATCACGGCGCGGCACAGGCCGGGCTTCCAACGCGCGAGGTCCATGGCGATGTGTCCGCCCATCGAGCAGCCCATGAACACGGGCCGCTCGAGTGCGAGCTCCACCGCGAAGCGCTCGATGAACTCGAGGAAGAACGCGAGCGTGAGTCGGTACGGCTCCTGCCACCACGCGACTCCGTCCGGTGGCAGCGACTTCCCGTGGTAGGGCAGGTCCCAGGCGATCACGCGGAAGCGGTCGGTGATTTCGCGGTCCTCGAGCAGGTGCCGCCACTGCTTGCCGTCGGAGCCGGCGGTGTGCTGCAGGAGCAGCGGCACGCCCTGGCCGCACTCCTCGAAGTAGACGCGGTGGACCAGGCCCGCGACGTCGAGGTGCAGGTAGCGGCCCGTCGCTCGGTCGAAGCGCGGCATCAGGCGCGCGCCTCGCGCAGGATCTCGATCACGCGGCGCAGCGCGCCGTAGTACGCGAACAGCGTCTCGGAATCGCCGCCGAGCGACACTGCATGGTGGAGCGACGCGCCGAACGGGTCCTGGTAGAACGGCGGCGGCACGGGCGCGAGCAGCTTCTCCCACTCTTCGGCGGCCGCCGTGATCGCCAGATCGCGCGGCCCGGGCGCGCTCGCGGCAGCGGCCACGCGCACGAAGCGTCCGGCCTCGAACTCGAGCGCGTAGCTGCGCGCACCGACACCGAGATGCAAGCTCCCGCTCCAGAAGCGCGCGCTGCGCGCGAGCTCGCGATCGGCGCCGAAGATCGCCGCCAGTCGCGTCGGGTCGGGAAATCCCATCCGTTCGATCCTATCACGCGCCTCGCGCAGCGGGTCTATGATGACGGGTGCAAGAGGAGGATCTCGATGGACCACCCGATCATCTCCGCGGACGGTCACATCGATCTTCCGGTCATGCCCGAGCAGCTCTGGCGCGAGAACGCGCCGGCGGCGCTGCGCGAGCGCATGCCACGCGTGGTCGAGAAGCCGCACGGAAAAGTCTGGATGTCGGCCAAGGGCAAGGAGCTCGGTCTGGTCGGGGGCATGGGTTCCGCGGGCCGGCCGTACCTGCCCGGCGAGATCCACCGCTCGGATCGCATGGCCGAGCGCGGCCTGTTCCGCGATCAAGCCGCGGGCATCATGCGCACCGCCACGCCCGAGCTGCGCGTGCGCGATCAAGACCTCGACGGCGTGTCGGCCGAAGTCGTGTACGGAATTCTCGGCGCGGGCGCGCGCGTCGACGACGACGAGGTGTGCGCGAGCATGGTGCACACCTACAACGCGTGGCTCGCCGATTTCTGCGCCAAGGCGCCGGGCCGCTTCGCCGGCATCGGCTGTCTGGCGCACGGCGATCCGCCGCGCGCGGCCGAGGAAGTGCGTCGCTGCGCGCGTCTCGGGCTGGCGGGCGTCGAGCTCGGCATGACGCCCGACATGCTGCCGCTCTGGCACGAGGACTGGGAGCCGATCTGGCGCGCCGCCGACGAAGTCGGCTTGCCGCTGCACCTGCACACCACCGGGCCGCGCACGGATCCGCGCTGGCTCGGCAATCCCGCGACCTACCGGCGCTGGCTCGCGACCCACATGTGCGCGTTCCAGGTCCCGATGTACGGCGTGCTCTCCGCGATCCTGTTCGGCGGCGCGCCCGAGCGCTTCCCGACACTGAAGTGGGTGATGGGCGAGTGCGGAATCGGCTGGCTCCCGTACGCGATCGAGCGGCTCGACTACGAATGGGAGGACCAGTTCCGCGATCTGCTCCCGCGTCCGCCGTCCGAGTACTGGCGTCGGCAGTTCTACGCGACCTTCCAGATCGATCGCGTCGGGCTCGCGAACCTGGCGCGGATCGGTGCCGACAACGTGATGTGGGGTTCGGACTTCCCGCATCCCGACGGCACCTGGCCCGACTCGCGCGAGATCCTGCGCCCGCAGCTCGAGGAGATCTCGGCCGCCGACCAGCGCAAGATCCTGTTCGAGAACGCCGCGCGCCTGTACCGACTTCCGTTCCAGATCTAGCTGGCGCATCGCCTTTACCGATCCGAGCACGCTGGCTAGTCTCGCGCGCATGAGACACCACATCTCGCGCGGTTGGTTGGGTCGTGTGATCACCGTCACTCTGCTGGCCGGTTTCATCCCGGTTTCCACGGCTGCGTGCTTCGGGACCTTCCCGATCACGCGCAAGGTCTACCGTTGGAACACCGGCGTGCACAGCAACAAGTGGATCCGCTGGCTCGTGTTCCTGGTGATCAACATCGTGCCCGTCTACGCGGGCGCGGCGATCTTCGACATGGTGTTCTCGAACTCCGTGGAGTTCTGGACCGGCTCCCAGCCGATGGCCATGGCGCCCGGCACCACCAAGCACGTGCAGGGACCGAACGGCGAGCAGGCGGTGATGACGCTGCGCGAGGACCGCTCGATCGACGTGCACATCACGGCGCCGGGCGTGCCCGAGCAGAAGTTCGTGCTCGTGCGCGAGCCCGACGCGATCGCCGCGTACGACGAGAACGGCTTCCTGATCGCGCGCGTGGGTGACGGGCCCGACGGTGAGCCCGCGCTGCTCGCCAAGGCGATCGTCAGGTAGGCGGGGCCCGACCTCCGCCATGGCCGAGGCCGGGCTTCACTACGAGCCGAATTTCGTCTCGGAGGCGGATCGCGCCGAGATCGTGCGCTGGCTCGGCGCGATCTCACCGATCTGGGAGAACCGCTGGAGCGACCGGCGTGCCGCCTCCGCGGGCGGGCAGCGGCGGCTGCTGCGCCCGGTGTACTGGCTCGGTAGCTGGCAGTTCGCCTGCCTCGACTACTACAGCCCGCCGAAGGGGGTCGCGAATCGCTGCGTCGCGGCTGAGCCGTATCCGCCCGTGCTCGCGCGGCTGGTCGCGCGCATCGAGAAACTCGCGCGCGAGCAGTACCGCGGCGCCGACCTGCCGGAACGCTGGCGCCTCTCCACGTGTCTGGTCAATTTGTACGGGAGCCGCGTCGAGGATGGTCGGCGCGTCGATTGCGCGCGCGTCGGCGAGCACCACGATTTCGAGCCGGGGCCGGTAGCGTCGATCTCCTTCGGCGAGCGCGCGCTGTTCCAGTTCGTGAAGCGCGGCCGTGCCGACGCGCCCACGCGCGTGTTCGCGCAGCAGTGGCTCGACGATCGCTCGCTACAGTTGTTCGGCGGAGACACCTGGAAAAAGCACCTGTTGCACCGCGTGCTGCGCGTCGATCGCCGCTCGGGGACGGTCTTCGACGTGCGCGTGCCGGAGTTCCAGACCCGACGCGTGAATCTGACCTTCCGCTACGTGCCCGACGAGCACGTGGTGCCGTTCGCGAAGCTCGCGAAGCCGGCGCGCGAGGACGTGCGGGGGTACGTGACGGAGCTGGCGAGGCACTCCGAGTTCTTCGCCAGCCAATTGCGCGAAGCGGACTGACCCTAGGGGCGAGCTCCGGCCCGATTGGCCTGGTTGGCCTGGTCGAATTGTCCGGGTCTTGGCCGGTTCGGATGGGATTTGAACCGGCCAATCCACGCGCGTACCCTGCCCCGAATGCTGATCCCGATCGAACGCAAAGCGCGCGTGCCGGTGGCCGCGCAGATCGTCTCGTACCTGCGCCGGGCCATCGAAGCCGGGCGGCTCGAGCCGGGCGCGAAGCTCGAGCCGATCCGCGTGCTCGCGAAGGAGCTCGGCCTGAACCGCGAGACGGTGGCCACCGCCTATCGCGAGCTCGAAGTGCTCGGCTTGACCGAGTCGACGGTGGGACGCGGCACGTTCGTGGTCGGCCCCGCGGACGCGACACGGACGCGTGTCGGGACGAGCGCGCTCCCGGAGGAGCGTCCCTTCGAGCCGGTCTTCTCGCGCACGACCGAAGCCACGCGCGCGTTCGCGGTCGCGCGCGTGTCGTACGCGGCGCCGGCCGGCGCGATCCGCTTCGAGCGCCTGATCCCCGATGCCGCGCTGTATCCGCACGAGGAGTTCCGCAAGACGCTGAACTCGGCACTCGCCAAGGGCGGACCCGCGCTCTACGACTACGGCGACCCGCGCGGCCACGAGGGTCTGCGGCGCGCGCTGGTCGAGCGCATGGCGCGCTCCGGCATCGAAGCCGAGGCCGACGACGTGGTAATCACCGCCGGCGCGACGCAGGGCTTCGCGATCGCCGCGCGCATGTTCTGCGACCCCGGCGATGCGGTCGCGATCGAGTCGCCCACCTATCCGTGGGCGTTCGCGACGCTCGCCTCGCTCGGCCTGCGCACCGCGCCTGTACCGCTCGCGGCCGACGGGCTGGATCTCGAGCGACTCGACGCCACGCTCGCGCGCGGCGGCGTGCGGCTGATTTACACCATGCCGAGCTTCCACAACCCGACCGGCACGTCGACGACGCTCGCGCACCGCAAGCGCCTGCTCGAGATCGCCGGACGGCACGGCGTCCCGATCCTCGAGGACGACTTCGAGAAGGACCTGCGCGTGCGCGGCCGCGGCGCGCCGCCGCTGCGCGCGCTCGACCGGCGCGGGCTGGTCTCGTATCTGGGCACGTTCTCGAAGACGCTCTTCCCCGCGGCGCGCGTGGGCTGGCTGTTCACTCCGCCCGCGGTCACGGCCGCGGCGCTGCTCGCCAAGCGCACCATGGATCTGACCACGAGCTCGCTCCTGCAAGCGGGTCTGGCGCTGTTCCTGCGCGAGGGCAGCTACGACCGGCACCTGCGACGCGTGTTGAAGGAGCTCGAGGCCCGGCTCGGCTGTGCCGAGCGCGCGCTGGAGAAGCACCTGCCCGACGGCTCGAGCTTCTCGCGCGGCGAGGGCGGCTTCCTGATCTGGGTCACGCTTCCCGATCCGATCGATTCGGCGGCTCTGCTCGCCGAAGCGAAGGCGGCCGGCGTCGTGTACGCGCCGGGCGAGCTGTTCTACCCCGACGGACGGCGCAGCTCGTCGCTACGCATGTCGGTGTCGCAGACGGGGCCGGCCGAGATCGAGCGCGGCGTGCGCCTGCTCGGCGAAGTCGCGCGCGCGGCACTGCCGCGCGGCGCGAAGCGCGCGCGCCCGCCGGAGGTGGTCCATGCCTGACCCGAAGGGCTTGTCGTACGACGTCGTCGACGTGTTCGCCGAAGAGCGCTTCACGGGCAATCCGCTGGCGGTGTTCCGCGGCGGCGCAGGCCTCGAAACCGCGACGCTGCAGGCGATCGCGCGCGAGCTGAACCTCTCCGAGACCTCGTTCGTGGTCGGCGACGCCGCGCGCGACGGAGCCTTCGACGTGCGCATCTTCACCCCCGGGAAGGAGCTGCCGTACGCCGGCCATCCGACACTCGGCACGGCGTTCGTGATTCGCGAAACGCTGCTCGGCGGCTCCGCGGACGAGCTCGTTTTGCGGCTCGGCGTCGGCCCGGTGCGCGTGAGCTTCGCCGCCGACGGACTCGTCTGGCTTGACGCTCCGCGCGCGACGTTCGGTCCCGGGCCCGATCGAGCAGCGGTCGCGGCCGCTCTCGGCCTGTCGCTCGACGCGTTCCACGCGACGCTGCCGATCGCGGTCGCCACGACCGGTCACCACCAGCTGCTCGTGCCGCTGCGCGATCTCGAAGCGCTTCGAGCGTGTCGGATCGACTCGAGCGCGTACGAGCGGCTGCTCGCGGCCGGAGCGCCGGACAGCCTCTACCCGTTCGCGCTCGGCGCGCGCGATCCGCGCAATCACGTCTCGGTGCGCTTGTTCGCGCCCGCCGCCGGCGTGCCCGAAGACCCCGCGACCGGCAGTGCAGCCGGCTGGCTCGGGGCGTACCTGTCGCGCCACCGCGTGCTCGGCGGCGGCGACTTCGACGCGCGCATCGAGCAGGGGCACGAGATCTCGCGGCCATCGCTTCTGCACGTGCGCGCGCGAGGCGCGGGCGAAGCGCTCGAGATCTCGGTCGGCGGGCGGGTGATCCCGGTCGCGCGCGGGCAGCTCCGCTCGTGACCATCGCGCTCAGCAGCGATCCCGCGCGTCGAAGACGGTCGCGATTTCATGCAGATCAAAGGAGACACCCCATGAACGACGAGTCGTATCGCTTGAAGGTCGGCCTCGCGGAGATGTTGAAGGGCGGCGTGATCCTCGACGTCACGAACGCGGACCAGGCGCGCATCGCGGAGGACGCGGGTGCGGCCGCGGTGATGGCGCTCGAGCGCGTGCCGGCCGACATCCGGCGCGAAGGGGGCGTGGCGCGCATGGCCGCGGTCGAGGTGATCGAGGCCGTGCGCCTGGCCGTCTCGATCCCGGTGATGGCGAAGTGCCGGATCGGCCACACACAGGAAGCGCGCCTGCTCGAGGCGCTCGGCGTCGATTTCATCGACGAGAGCGAGGTGCTGACACCGGCCGACGACGAGCACCACGTCGACAAGAGCGCGTTCCGTTCGCCGTTCGTGTGCGGAGCGCGCGATCTCGGTGAAGCGCTGCGCCGGATCGGCGAGGGCGCGGCGATGATCCGCACCAAGGGCGAGGCGGGCAGCGGCAACATCGTCGAGGCCGTGCGCCACCTGCGGCGCATCGGCCGCGAGATGCGCGCGCTCGCGCAAGCGCCGCGCGACGAGCTGATGGCCCGCGCCAAGGAGTACGCCGCGCCCTACGAACTGGTGCTGCGCGTGGCGGAGCTGGGCGCGCTGCCCGTGCCGAACTTCGCGGCCGGCGGGATCGCCACGCCCGCCGACGCCGCGCTGTGTATGTCGCTCGGCGCCCAGGCCGTATTCGTCGGCTCGGGCATCTTCAAGTCGGCCGATCCGGTCGCGCGCGCGCGCGCGATCGTGCGCGCGACCACGCACTGGCAAGAGCCGAAGGAAGTGCTCGAAGCCTCGCGCGGGCTCGGCGCCGCCATGCCGGGGATCGCGCTCGAAGCGATCCCCGAAGCGGAGCGGCTGGCGCGGCGCGGCTGGTGAAAGTGGGCGTGCTCGCGCTGCAGGGCGACTTCGCGGCCCACGCGCGTGCACTCGCGCGCGTGGACGCGGAGGCGCTCTACGTGCGCGCGAGCACAGAGCTCGCGGGCCTCGACGCGCTCGTCCTGCCCGGCGGCGAGTCGACCGCAATGCTGAAGGGGATCGCGCGCGACGGTCTCGAGCCGCCGCTGCGCGCGTTCATCGCGTCCGGCCGCGCCGTGCTCGGTACCTGCGCGGGCGCGATCCTGCTCGCGCGCGAGGTCCTCGGCTCGGAGCAGCGTTCGCTCGACGCGCTCGACATCGCGATCGAGCGCAACGCCTACGGCACGCAGTCCGACTCGTTCGTGTGTACGGCCGAGACCGACGATCCTCACTCGGAGTTCGCTGGGCTCGAGTGCGTGCTGATCCGCGCGCCGCGCATCGCGCGCGTCGGGCCGAGCGTGGTCGTGCACGCGCGCGTGCGCGGCGAGCCCGCGCTGGTCTCGTGCTCGACTGTCTGGGCGGCGACCTTTCATCCCGAGCTGACCGACGACCCGCGCGTGCTGCGCGCGTGGCTCAGAAGCGCGGCTGCTCGAGCTTGATGTCCGCGGCGGTCCAGGCCGCCTCGAAGCGCTTCTGCTCCTCGTCGGCGGGCTTGCCCTGCGCGCGCAGACTCTGGGCGAGACCGAACAGCGCCCAGCCGTTCTCAGGGTAGATGGCGAGGTCCTCGCGGAACGCGAGCTCGGCCTTGCCGGGCTCGTTCATCGCGAGCAGCGCCGAGCCCTGGATCTGGCGCACGGGCAGGTACCACGACGGCGGCTCGGTGTAGTTGAGCCCGTACTCGAGAGCCTTCGCCGCTTCGAGCGCTGCGAGCGCTTCGGCGTGCTTGCCCTCGCGCGCCGCGAGCTCGGCCTTCAGCACCACGCTCGCGAGCTCGAGCAGCGTCGAGGCCGGCGCGGCCGGGAACAGGAGCTCCTTCAGCGCGGGATCGGCGGCCGCCGCTTCGAGCAAGGCGAGCTCCGCGCGCGCTTCGTCGAGCTGGCCCTTGCCCGCGAACGCCGCGCCGCGCGCGTAGTGCCACATGCCGTTCGCGTAGCGCTGGCTCTCGATCGGCGCGGGCTCGGCCAACATCTCGTCGAACTTGCCGAAGCGAACCAGCGCGAAGTACGCGACCGGCACCTGCTCTTGCGCCGGCGGGAACGCCAGCACGGACTCTGGCGGCAGCTTCTCGTGCAGCTTCTTCGCGCTCGCGATCGCGTCGGCGCTGCGGCCCTCCATGGTCTGCGACGCCCACAGGAAGTGCAGGTTGTGCGGGTAGTAGGCCAGCGCGTACGGCCCGCCCGAGCGACACCATGCCATGTAGTCCTCGTCCGCCTGCGCGCCGCGCTCGTTCGCGAGCGACGCCGCCGCGTAGTGACCCACGCGCATGTAGGTGTGCGCGGACATGTGCACCAGGTGACCGGCCGAAGTCGCGAGCGTCTCGAGGCGCTTGGCGCTGGGCAGCGCGCGGCCCGGCTCGCGCGACGCCTCGACCGCGTGGATGTAGTAGTGGTTCGCGCCCGGGTGGTCCGGAGCGCGCGCGAGCACGCCCTCGAGCAGGGCCACCAGCTCGAGCGTCGCCGCTTTCGGCTCGCCTTCCTTGGTCCAGTAGTCCCACGGCGTCAGGTCCATCAGCGCCTCGGCGGTGAGCGTCTGCGCGTCGAAGTCGTCCGGGTACTGCTTCGCGAGCGCGCGCATCTGCTCGGCGTAGGCGCGATCGAGCGCGGCGCGATCGGCGTCGGGCGCGGCCGAGTAACGCGCGGCGACCGCGGCGATGTAGGCCTGCTCGCGCGGCGTGACCGAGACTGCGCGCGCTTGCGCGTTCGCGACCGCGGCGACGGCAGGCGCGACGGCGTTGAGGTCCATCGGCATGTTGATGTTCGGCCCGAGCGCCTGCGCGATCCCCCACGCGCACATCGCGCACTCCGGGTCGAGCTTCTCCGCGGCCTCGAACGCACGCACCGCCTCGGGATGGTTGAACGCGTAGGTGAGGCGCAGTCCCTGGTCGAAGTACTTCTGCGCGAGCGGCGACTGGGTGGTGATCGGCATGCTGTGAGCGCCGAGTCCCTCGATCAGTGGCCGACCGGTCTGGGCCGCCGGGTCGATCGCCGGCGCCGTCGCGGGTGCGGCGGCGGGCGCCGTCGCGGGCTCGCTCTTCTGACCTTTGCAGGAAACGACGCACAGACCGACCACCGCCATGCAAACCGCGATCGCGCGCTCGACTCTCATCGTGGGTCCCCCGGTGTCTTGCGACCGACCGATGATACCGCGCGCGGGTCGAGGATCTAGGCTCGAATCGACGCCCAGGCCGCTCGGATGGCCGCCGGCTCGACGTCGTCGCGCAGCTCGACCGCGCCGAGCCGCGTCGGCAGCACGAAACGGATGCGCGCGTTCGCGACCTTCTTGTCGAGCGCCATCGCTTCGAGCAGGCGCTCGTCGTCGGGCAATCTCGCGCGCACGTCGAGGCCCGCAGCGGCCACCACCTCTTCGAGCTGGTCGCGCAGCTCCGCAGTACATAGTCCGATCCTCGCGGCGAGCGTGCCGGCGGCGAGCATGCCGAGCGCGACCGCCTCGCCGTGCAGGATCACGCCGTAGCCGGTCACCGCTTCGATCGCGTGGGCGAAGGTGTGGCCGAAGTTCAAGTGCGCGCGCACGCCTGTCTCCTTCTCGTCCTCCATCACCACCGCCGCCTTGATCGCGACGTTGCGGGCGACGAGCTCCGCCAACGCGTCGGCGTCGAGCGCGCCGAGCGCGGGCAGGTTCTCGCGCGTCCACGCGAACAGCGCTGGATCGCGGATCACCGCGTGCTTGATGCACTCGGCGAGTCCGCAGCGCAGCTCGCGCGCGGGCAACGTGCGCAGCGCCAGCGTGTCGGCGATCACCGCCACCGGCTGGTGGAACGCGCCGATCAGGTTCTTGCCCTGCGGCACGTTCACGCCGACCTTGCCGCCGACGCTCGAATCGACCATCGCGAGCAGCGTGGTCGGGCACTGCACGAATGGCACGCCGCGCAGGTAGGTCGCGGCGACGTAGCCGACCATGTCGCCCGACACGCCCCCGCCGAGCGCAATCACCGGCGCGCTGCGCTCGAACCTGCGCGCGAGCAGGACGTCGTAGAGCTCGCGCACGCTGTCGAGGTTCTTGCTCGACTCACCGCCTGACAGCACGTGCTCGACCACGGTGTAGCCCGACGCCTCGAGCGACGCGCGAGCGAGCGGTGCGAGCGTTCCGCGCACGGCCGGATCCACGAACAGCGCCGCGCTCGACGACTTCGAGAGCGGCCGCAGCGAAGCGCCCAAGCGCTCGAGCGCGCGCGGCTCGATCACGACCGTGTAGCGGTGCTGCGGGAAGGTGACGGGAACGCTCGGCATGGCGCTCGCAGACTACCGCGCGCGACGCGGTCCGACGAGCGGGCTAGCCTCGCGGCGGTGGCGACCCGGATCCTCGCGACGACCTGCTTCGTCCTGCTGCTGCTCACACTCGGCGCGCGCGGCGCGGGCGCGACCGAGCCGACCGAGCGCGTTCGCGAAGCGCTCGCGAGCGTCCGCTTCGTCGCCTATACACCGCGTGGGTTCGACCCGAACGCGGGCTCCGAGCCCGTGTCCGCGTCGGCGATCCGCGCGGACCTGATCGTGCTGCGCAAGTACTTCGACGGTCTCGTCACCTATTCGAGCGCGCGCGGGCTCGATGCGATCCCCGGCATCGCGCGCGAGCTCGGCTTCCGCGCGGTCGTGCTCGGGGTCTGGGATCCGCACAGCGACGCGGAGCTCGAGCGCGCGATCGCGACCGCGCGCGCGGTACCCGAGATCGTGATCGCGCTCGCACTGGGAAACGAAGGGCTGTTCTTCGAGCGCTACGACGCGGCTCAGCTGGCCCGCGCGTTCGCACACGTACGGCGCGAGGCGCCCGGCGTGGCCGTCACGACGACGGAGCCGTTCTCGAGCTATCTCGACGCGCGGCGCGCGCAGGCCCTGCCCGCACAGGATTTCCTGCTGCCGGTCGTGCACCCGCTCGATCAGCCGTGGTTCGAGACGGCGCCGCGCGGCACGCGCGTGGACTTCGTCGTGAACGTGGTGCGCGAGCTCGAGGCGAAAACGAAGCTGCCCGTTCTGGTGAAGGAAACCGGCGTGCCGAGCGGACCCGCGAGCGAGGGTTTCAGCGAGCCGGGCCAGGCCGAGTTCTGGTCGGCGCTCGGCAAACGTCTACCGCCCACGCGGATGCACGCGTTCGTCTTCTTCGAGGCCTTCGACGCACCCTGGAAGATCGCCTCCGTCGCGGCGCAGACCGGCGACGTGCGAAAGACGGAGGCCCACTGGGGCCTGTTCCGCGCCGACGGGAGCGCGAAGCCGGCGCTGTCGGCGCTCGAGCCGAGGCCTGCGAAATGAAGCTCGCCGACCCCGCCTACGTCGCCGACCAGTACCGTGACAGCACGCGCTTCGACGCGCGCGTGCAGATCTACACGCTCTACGACTCGAGCCCCGAGCCGTGGCTGCGCTGGCTGTTCGAGCGGCTCGCGCTGCGGGAAGGAGAGCGTGTGCTCGAGCTCGGCTGCGGCACGGCCAACGTCTGGCGCGAGAACGCAGCGCGCGTGCCCGCCGGCGTCTCGCTCGTGCTCACGGATCTGTCGCCGGGCATGCTCGACGAAGCGCGTGCGCGGCTCGCGGGGTTGCCGCTCGCTCCCGAACTCCGCGAAGCCGACGCGCAAGCACTGCCCTTCGGCGACGAGAGCTTCGATCTCGTGGTCGCGAATCACATGTTCTACCACGTGCCCGATCGCGCGCGAGCGCTCGCCGAGATTCGCCGCGTGCTGCGGAGCGGCGGGCGCGCGGTCGTCGGCACGAATCACTGGACGCACCTGCTCGAGCTGCGCGAGCTGCTCGCGCGCTTCGAGCTCGAGGGCCTGCTGCTCGCGCCGCTCCGCGATCGCAGCGAGTTCGATCTCGAGACGGCGGCCGAGGAGATCTCGGCCGAACTCGAGGTGGTCGGTGTCGAGCGCCGACGCAGCGCGCTCGAGATTCGCGCCGTCGAGCCTCTGATCGCCTACGTGCGCTCGATGGCCGATCGCACACGTGTACCCGACGCCGCGCTCGAGCCTCTCGCGCGCCACGTCGCTCGCCAGATCGAGCTGATGGGCGCGCTGCACATCGGCATCGCCGCCGGCGTGGTGAAGGCGCGCGTGCCGGCTTGAATCAGCTCGCGCTCGCGAGCGCCTGCACCAGCCGCCACAGGAAGTCCTGCCCCTCGTAGAACTGCGCGACGCCGAGCCGCTCGTCGCGGCCGTGCGCGCGCACGTCGTCGACGTCGACGAACAGACCCGAGACGCCGTAGGCGGGAATGCCCGCCAGGCGGAAGTACTTCGAGTCGGTCGCGCCGGTGCTCATCATCGGCACCACCGGCACGCCGGGAAAGACCTCCGCGCTGACGCGCTCGATGACCGCAAGCACGGCTGGATCGATCGAGGCCTCGGGTCCGGTGATCTCGCGCTCGGCGAGCGAGACCGCGATCTCGGGATCGGCGAGCACCTCGACGAGCTTCTTCTGCACTTCGGCCGCCGTATGGCCGGGCAGGATGCGGCAATTCACGTTCGCGCTCGCGCGCTGCGGCAGCGCATTCGGCGCGTGTCCGCCCGCGAGCTCCGTCGCGACGCAAGTGGTGCGCAGCATGGCGTTGTAGCTCGGCTGCGCGGCGAGCCGCGCGATCGCGGCCGCTTCGGGCGGCGACTTCGCGGCCGCGCGCATGTCCTTCGCGATCTCGGGCGACTCCACCTGAGCCGCGCGCGCGAAGTACGCGCGCGTGACCTCGTTGAGCTCCGTCGGGAACACGTGCCGCTCGAGCTTGGCGAGTCCGGTGGCGAGCCGGTAGATCGCGTTGTCCTTCACCGGCAGCGAGCTGTGGCCACCCTTGTTCGTGACCACGAGCGCGAAGTCCATGTAGGTTTTCTCGGCCGCCTGCACGCCGTTCAGCAGATATTTGCCCGCGCGCATGCGGCCGCCGCCGCCCTCGTTCAGCACCAGGCCCGAGTCGACCAGCGGCCGGTGCTCCTTCAGGAGCCACTCGGCGCCGTTCTCGTCGCCGCCCTCTTCGTCTGCGGTCAGCGCGAGGATCACGTCGCGGCCGAGCTTCGTGCCCTCGGATTTCATGCGGATCAGCGCCTGGGTGAAGATCGCGGCCATCGCCTTGTCGTCGAGCGTGCCGCGCGCGTAGAAGTAGCCGTCCCTCTCGAGCAGCGTGAATGGATCCACGGTCCAGTCCTCGCGCTTGGCCTCGACCACGTCGAGGTGCGCGAGCAGGAGCAGCGGCTTCTCGGCGCCGCTGCCGCGCAGGCGCGCGACCAGGTTGCCGCGCTTCGCCGAAGGCCCGATCACCGCGATGTCGTCCGCGGCGAAGCCGGCGGCGAGCAAGCGCGCGGCCACCGCCTCGGCCGCGATCGTCGTGCTGCCGGTCGAGTGCGTGGTGTCGATCTCGAGCAGCTCCTCGTAGATCGCGCGCACGGCCTGGCGATCGGCTTCGGACGGCGGAGCGGCCGAGGCGGGCAGCGGAACGGACGCGGCGCAGAAAACCAGGCACGCGGCGAGGGCTCTCTTCATGCGGGCGAGTATAGTCAGGGGCGTCGTGCTTCGCGGAAAACGCATCGGCGCGGTGCTCGTTTGCGCGCTATCGCTGGCGTCGCTCGCGGCAACCCGCGCGGCGGCGCAGGAGACGGACGACGAGCTGATGGCCCAGCTCGATGCCGCCGACGCGGTCAATTCCTATCCGGACCCGATCGAGTCCGTGAACCGGGTCATTCTCGGCTTCAACGAGCAGCTCGACCGCTTCGTGATCGCGCCGATCTCGCGCGGCTACTCGGCCGTCATGCCCGATCAGGGCGAGCTCGCGGTGCGGCGCGTGTTCCGCAACCTGGGCGAGCCGATCTCGTTTCTGAACCACGCGCTGCGGCTCGAGCCCCGGCCCGCGGGAGAAACGCTCGGGCGCTTCGTCATGAACACGATCGGGGGCGTCGGCGGGCTGATCGACATCGCCACGCCGGCCGGTTTGCCGGAACACCAGGCCGACTTCGGCGGCACCCTACACTGCTATGGAACACCGAGCGGGCCGTACCTGGTCGTGCCGGTGATGGGGCCGAGCACCGCGCGCGATGCGGTCGGCGATCTGGTCGACGGCGTGCTCGGACCGCAGCGCTACCTGCTTTCGGGCGCGAGTCAGATCGCGCTCGGCACGAGCGGCGGGATCTCCGCGCGCACCGAGTACGGCCAGTCGCTCGAGGCGCTGCGCGAGCAGTCGATCGACTTCTACGCCGCGCTGCGCACCGCCTACTACTTGTCGCGCGAGTCCGAGCTCGCGGGCACGTCGGCCGGCCCTTCCGCGGCCTTGGATTCGAGCGCGGTGACCAGCGCGTCGAATCCGTCGCGGTCGAGCACGGAGGTGTACTCGGCGCGGCGCAGCGCGAGCTCCGACACCGTCCCGCCCAAGTAGACGTCGATCACGCGCCAGCCCGCGGGCGTCTCGCGCATGCGGTAGTCCAGCTGCACCGTCTGCTTCGGGGAGTGCAGCACCGTGCGCACGATCTCGGTGCCGGCGATCGAGGCCTCCGTGCCGCGCGTCTCGAAGCGCTCCGAGCTGTAGCCGTCGAAGCGCGTGGCGTAGGTGCGCAGGATCAGCCCGCGGAACACCTGCTCGAAGCGCTTGCGCTGCGCCTCGTCGAGCTTGGCCCAGCCCGGTCCGAGCGAGCGCTGGGCCATCGCCGGGAAGTCGTATGTCTCGACCATCACCGGCTCGATCCTGGCCAGGCGGCCCTCGACACCGAGCGCCCGCGCGTTCTTCATCACCTCGAGCAGCGTCGCGTGGAAGCGGTCGATCACCTGCGCGGCGGGGACGGGTTCGGCACGCGGAGCGAAAGTCAGCGCGGCCGCGAGGACGAGTGTGGCGACGCGCGCGACTCGATGTGGAACCATCCACGCCGAGGATAGCCGATCAGCCGAGGGACGAGCATGGACGAGCAGATCGGGCGCTGGCTCGCCGCCTGGGTCGACGCGGTTCGCCGCCGGCCTTGGCGAACGCTCGTGCTGGTGGCAATTGGCACCTGCGCGGCCGGCTTGTACGCGTCGCGCAATCTCGGCGTGAACATGGACCTGCAGGCGATGATGTCCCAGAAGCTGCCGCAGGCCCGCCAGTGGGTGGAGGTCCGGCGCAGCTTTCCCGAGACGCTCGATCCGCTGCTGGTCGTGATCGACGCACCGACGCCCGAGGGTGCGCGCGTGGCGGCGCTCGGCTTGCGCGACGCGCTCGCGCTCGACACCGAACTGTTTCGAGCGGTCGAGGTTCCGGGCGAGGATCCGTTCTTCGCGCAGAACGGCCTCTTGTACCGGTCGACCGACGAGCTGATCGAGCTCTCCAATCAGCTCGCCAAGGTGCAGCCGTACCTGGCCGAGCTGCAGCGCGACACGAGCTTGCCCGGGCTGTTCGCGCTGCTGCGCCGTGGCGTCGACGCGCTCGAGACAGGCGACGGCACGGTCGTGAACCTGACTCCCGTCTTCGCCGGCCTCTCGGGCAGCGTGGACGCGGCCACCGAGAATCGCAACGCGCCCGTGTCGTGGCAGGGCCTCCTGCTCGGCGAGACGATCGAGGAGTCGACGCGGCGCGTGGTGATCGCGCAGCCGATCATCGACTACACCGCGATGGTTCCCGCCCAGGCCGCCATCGCGCGCGTGCACGAAGTCGCGCACGGGCTCGGGCTCGAGGGCGACTCGGGCGTGCGCGTGCGCGTCACGGGCGAGCTCGCGCTGTCGTCGGAAGAGCTCGATACGGTCTCGCGCGGCACCGCCTGGTCGGGGCTGATCTCGCTGGTCGCCGTGACCGCGATCCTGATCTTCGGTCTGCGCAGCTGGCGGCTCGCGCTCGCCAACTCGCTCACGCTCACGATCGGCCTGGTCTGGACCTTCGCGTTCGCGGCCGCCGCGATCGGCAGCTTGAACCTGATCTCGGTCGCGTTCTCGGTGCTGTTCATCGGACTCGCCGACGACTTCGGCGTGCACTTCTGCATGCGCTGGCAGGACCTGTGCATGCAGGGACGCTCGTCGGCCGAAGCCATGCGCGAGACGGCGGGCGACGTCGGGTTCTCGCTGCTGATCTGCGCAGCGACCTGCGTGATCGGTTTCCTGGCCTTCGCGCCGACCGACTTCACCGGCGTGGCGGAGCTCGGCGTGATCTCGGCCGCGGGCATCGCGGTGTCGCTGGTCGCGAGCCTGACGGTCCTGCCGGCGCTGGTCACGGTGCTCGATCCGCCGCTGCCCAAGGGTCACTCGCGCGTGTTCGAGAGCGCGTGGTTCGCGAATCTGGTCTCGCTACCCGTGCGGCGCGCGCGCGAGGTCCGGCTCGGCGCGCTCGCGCTCGGCGTTGCATGCATTCCGTTCGTGCTCGGCGTGCGTTTCGACTACAACCCGCTGAACCTGCGCGTGCCGGACTCCGACTCGGTGACGGCCTTCAACGACCTGCTCGACACCGAGGGTGCGTCTCCGTGGAGCGCGATCGTACTCGCGCCCGACGGCGCGTCCGCCGAGGCGACCGCGCGCGAGCTCGAAGCGCTGGACGTGGTCGACTACACCGTCACGCTCTCCGACTACATCCCGGAGGATCAGGCGGCGAAGCTCGCGATTCTCGAGGACGCCGCGCTGTTCATGGCGCCGCCGCCGGCCGAGGCGGGTCGGCCACCGGCTTCGGAAGCCGAACAGATCGCGGCGCTGCAAAGCTTCCTCTCCGCACCCGCGAGCCCCGCCGCCCTCGAAGCCACGCCCGAGCTCGCCACCCTCCGCACCTCTGTCGCGCGCTTCCTCGCATCCCTCGACGCGCTCGACGGCGCTGCTCGCACGGCCGCACTCGCGCGGCTCGAGCGCAACGTGCTCGACACGCTGCCGGAACAGCTCCGCCGCATCAATACGGCGCTCGGCGCGGTGCCGATCGACGATCGCGCGCTGCCGAAAGAGCTCGTGCGCCGCGCGGTCGCGCCCGACGGCCGCGTGCGCGTGGACGCGTTTCCGCGCGAGGACATCTCGCGCGACGAGGCGGCGCTCTTGCGCTTCGCCGACACGACCGTCGCGCTGGTGCCCACCGCGACCGGCATCGCGCTCACCAACGTCGAGTCCGCGCGCGCGGTGATGGGCGCGTTCCGCGAGGCGCTGCTCGGCGCGGCGCTCGCGATCACGCTGCTCTTGCTCGTGCTCTGGCGGCGCATCTCCGACACGCTGGTTGCCTTGGCGCCGCTCGCGCTCGCCTCGCTCGTGCTGACCGCGGTCGTGGTGGCGCTGGGCATGCGCTTCAACTTCGCGAACGTGCTGGTGCTGCCGGTGCTGCTCGGCATCGGCGTCGACAGCGGCATCCACCTGGTGCACCGCTGGCGCCACGCCGATCACGACGGCGACGCTCTGCTCCACACCAGCACCGCCCGCGGCGTGATCCAGAGCACGCTGACCACGATCGCGAGCTTCGGCGCGCTCGCACTCTCGATCCACCCCGGGCTCTCGAGCCTCGGCACCCTCCTCACGATCGGACTGATCCTGATCCTGATCGCGAACCTGGTGTTGATCCCCGCGCTGCTCGCGGGCCGCCGCGCAGCTACTGCAACCCGTAGCGCCTGAGCTTCTTGTACAGACACTCGCGCGTGATGCCGAGCTCGCGCGCGGTGACGACGCGGCGGTTGGCGTTGCGCTCGAGCGAGCGGGAGAGGTACCAGGACTCGAAGCGCGAGACGGCTTCGCGCAGCGTCTCGCTCTGCGCGTCGCGCGGCAGTCCGGGCGAGATGCCGCGAAGCTGCGGCGAGAGCATGCGTGCCGTGATCTCGCTGCCGCCCTCGGCGTGCGTGAGGATGCGCGCGACCTCGTTCTCGAGCTCGCGCACGTTGCCGGGCCACGCGTAGGTCTCGAGCAGGCGGCGGGCGTCGGCCGCGACTTCGCGCAGATCGGTGGGCTCGGCGCTCGCGGCCAGGAACTGCAGCACCAGCGGCACCACGTCTTCGTTGCGAGAACGCAGAGGCGGCAGAGAGATCGGGAACACGTTCAGCCGAAAGTAGAGATCGCGGCGAAAGCGACCGTGGTCGACCTCGCGCGCGAGGTCGCGGTTGGTCGCGGCGACGATGCGCACGTCCACGCGCGTTTCACGCTGCGCGCCCAGTGCGCGCACCACGCCCTCCTGCAGCACGCGCAAGAGCTTCACCTGGAAGCCGAGCGAGGTTTCGCCGATCTCGTCGAGGAAGAGTGTGCCGCCGCCCGCCGCAACGAAGTGACCCGGGCGCGTGCGGTTCGCGCCGGTGAAGGCGCCGCGGTCGTGGCCGAACAGCTCGCTCTCGAGCAGCGACTCGGGGAACGCCGCGCAGTTGATCGCCACGAACGGCCCGCGCGCGCGGCGGCCGCCGTCGTGCAGCGCGCGCGCGATCACCTCCTTGCCGGTACCGGTCTCGCCGAGCAAGAGCACGGTCGCGTCGCTCGACTGCGCCTTGCGCACCAGGTCGAGACACGCGCGCATTCCGGCGCTGTGCGCGACGATGCCGCTCGCGGCGCGCAGCGCCGGCCGCGGCTCGCGCCGGCGCACCAGCTCGTCAACGCGCGCGCGCAGGTTGGCGACGGTCGAGGCGTCGCGCACGACGATCTCCTGCACGCCGCACGCGAACAGCTCCGACGCGCGTTCGACTTCCGCCGTATCGACGACGGCGATCACCGGCAGGCGATTCCGGCGCCGCCGCAGCCAGCGCGCATCCGAGAGCGTGGACTCGACCTCGCGGTGATCGAGACAGATCACCCGGTACGCGCTCGCGCCGAGCGCGGCGGCGGCGGTCTCGCGATCGGCGACGATCTCATGACTCCCGCGCTCGGCCGAGTGATCCGCGGGTGCGCGGTCCGCCAGAATCAGAATGCCTTCGTCCATGACGGCTCCTCTCCAAAGACCCGACGAGAGAGCAAGTCACGTGCCGATCTCCGCGGCGACACTCGCGAACGTCGGGGGAAGCGAGCCGAACCCGCGGCTCGCTTGGTCGCCAGACACGGCCGTACGCGAGCGACGCGTGCGCTCAGGAGATGGAGGTGCGCACCAGCTCCACGAGCTCGGCGAGACCGTGCGACGCGAAGAAGTGATCGGCCTTCGGAATCACGTCGAGGTTCGCGTTCGGCAGGCCTTCGAGCAGCGCCGACAGCGGACCGAGCGGCGCGTACGCGTCGCGTCCGCCGACGATCACGTGCACGGGTCCGCGAAACTCGTCGAGCGCGAGCGACTCGATCATCGCGACCGGCGGCGCGATCAGGATCAGCTCGGCGATGCGCGTGTCGCGCAGACCCACGCGCAGCGCGGTCGCCGCGCCGAACGAGTAACCCGCCGCGATCACCGGTGCGCCGGTCGTGTCGAAGACCTGGTCGACGGCGGCGAGATAGTCCTCGTCGGCCGCCTTCGCGTCGCCGCTGATCAAGCCCTGACTCGCGCCGACGCCGCGCCAGTTGAAGCGCAGCGACGCGATGCCCGCCTTGTACAGCGCGTACGCGAGCTCGCTGATCACCGGGTGCTCGAGGCTGCCGCCGTATTCGGGATGTGGCGGCGCGATCACGGCGCCGCGCCGCTCGCCCTTCTGCCACACGCCCTCGAGCGTGAGTCCGGCCGCCGGCACGGGAATCGGAACCATCTGCTCCTTCCACGCCATGGCCGCTCAGACTAGCGCGCGCGAAAGCGATTCCGCGCCTGGCTGCGCAAGGCCGAGCTCGCGCGCGAGCGCCTCGGGCGTGTAGGTCGTGCCCGTGCTCCACAACTCGAGCAAGAGCTCGCCGGACGCGCGCAGCGTCCACCAGCGCCGGCCGAAGCGATCGCGCAGGTGGCGCACGAGCTCGGCGGCGACGGCCAGCGCGCGCAGCTCGTCCAGCGCGGAAAGCCGTGCCGAGCACTCGATCAAGAAACGCGACTCGTCGGGCGCCTGGCCGAGCGCCGCCTCGACGCGTTCGCCGTACAGCCCCTCGAGACCGTGCGGGTCCGCGCCCGGCTCGAGCACCGCGAGCGCGAGCTCGCAGGGAACCAGCGCCGCCGCGCGCCGCGCCGCCGCGATTCGGTGTGCGCGGAGGACCGAGCAGAACTCCGCGGACCGCCCGCCCGCCGGCCCCTCTTCTGCGAAGCTCGGCTCGGTCAGCAGACAGGGCAGGAAGTGGCGCCAGACGAGCGCGCCCGCCGGATCGCCAAGCGCGCGCCGTTCGAGCGGCAGCGACTCCGACGTGAACGCGGCGTGCAGCGCGACGCCCGCCGCGGCGAAGAGCGCGTCGAGCGCGGGCACGCCGGCACCGGGCGCGTACACGAGCCAGACCTCGCGCGGCACGCGTGGGGCGCTAGCGAAGGCGAGCTCGCGACGGTTCGGACGCGCCGCGTCGTCGACGCGAATACTCTGTGCGCGCTCGAGCGGCACGTGCAAGCCCGCGAGCGCGAAGTCGAGCGCCGGCCGCAGGCGAGACGCGGGCAGCACGTCGCTCCAGGCCAGCGGCCGAACGGCATCGCGCGCGTCGCGGTGCGCGGCGCGGGTCGCGTCGAGCAGCTTGTCGGCTTGCGCGGACCAGTCGCCGCAATCGACGCCGGGCCGCAGCGACTCGGCGAAGGCGCGTGCGTTCGCGAAGCCGAGCACGGCCAGCGCCTCGCTCTCGCGCGCGACCAGCTCCTCGCGCAGCGCGACGGCGTCGGGTCGGGCGCGGGCGCGCGCAGTCAGCTCGCGTGTTTCGCGCGCGACCACCGCCGCCTGCACAGCCGCGATCATGCGCGCGTGGCGCTCGCGGGCCTCCTCGAAGCTCGCGTCGGCGGCCTCGGCTCGAAGCGCGGGCAGCGCGTCGCCGCTGGTCACGTCGAGGTGCTCCTCGTCCGCCTTCTCGTAGTCGAGCTCGGCACTCGCGCCCGCGAGCCACGCAAGGCGAACCCGCACGCGCGCTTCGCGGTACGACTCGTAGCGCGCGCGCAGGTCCGTCATCGTCCGGGCATTCTAGGCTAGCTTCGGCCGGGCATGAGCGAAGGCGACGGAGACGTACGGCTGATCGCGCGGCGCGTGCTCTGGGAGGGCAGTGTCGGCTCGTTCGGTCTGGACACGGTCGTGCTGCCGGGCGGCCAGCGCGCGGAGCTCGCGATCCTGCACCACCCGGGCGCGGCGGCGGTGGTGCCGTTCCTCGATCGCGAGCGGATCGTCCTGCTGCGCCAGTTCCGGCACGCGGCCGGTGGGACGATCTGGGAGGTGCCGGCGGGCAAGCTCGACGCGGGCGAGGATCCCGCGATCTGCGCCGCACGCGAGCTCGCCGAAGAGACCGGCTACCGCGCCGGGCGGCTCGAGCGGACCGGCGAGATTCTCACCACGCCCGGCTTCACGGACGAGCGCATCCAGCTGTTCTGCGCATACGACCTGGTCGCGGGCGAGACCGCGCACGAGCAGCACGAGGTGATCCGCACCGAGATCATGCCGCTCTCGCGCGCGCTGGCGCTGATCGACGCGGGCGAGATCAGCGATGGAAAGACGATCGCCGCGCTGTTCTTCGCCGCGCGGCGTCACGGCGCGCGATGATCGCGGCGCCGCTCGGCGTCGCGATCACCGCGCACTGGCTCCGGCTCGAAGCCGTGTTGCGGCTCGCGCGCCGCGCCGACGCGCTCGGCTACTCGCTGGTTCAGGTCGACGGCGATGCCGCATTCGCGCAGGCGGATCCGGTCCGGCCGGTCTACGACTCCACCGCGCTCACGGCCGCGACGCTGCTCGCGACCACGCGCGCGCGCGTCGGCGCGATCCACTTCCCGCTGCTTTGGAATGCGCTGCTGCTCGCGCGCAACCTGGCGACGCTGCAGGAGCTCGGCGCTGGACGGCTGGTGGCGGTGTTCGGCGTGGGCGCGAAGCGCGCGTCGCGCCGACTCGGCCTGCCCGAGCCTGGCGGCGCCGAGCGGGTCGACCGCCTCGACGAGCTGCTCGACGCGCTGCGCCCGCTGCTCGAAGGCCAGGTCGTGACGCGCAGCGGCCGCTTCACGCAGCTCGAGCGCGCGAGCGTCACGATCGCGAGCACGCCCGTGCCGATCGCGATCTCGGCCGCGGGCGAGCGCGCGCTCGAGCTGGTGCGCCGTCACGCCGACGCCTGGGACGCCAACGTGCCGCCGCTGCGCGAGCGTTTGCTGCCGTTGCGCGAGCGCTTGGGCCGGACGCTGCCGACCTGGTGCTGGGTGTTCGCGCGGCCGGGCGCGAGCTTCGAGGATGCTGCGCGCGACTATCGCCACCACGCGCCCTGGTTCCGCGGGCTCGACGCGGGCGAGATCGAGCGCGCGATCCTATACGGCGAGCCGCGGGCCTGCCGCGACAAGCTCGCGCGCCTGCGCGAGCAGCTCGAGCTCGCGCTGCCGATCGTGGACCTGACCGGACTCGACGAGGCCGGCGCGGAACGCGCGCTCGAGGCGCTCGCCCCGGCGGCACACGCGTGAATTTCCTAGCCTCCGAAGCGTGTATGGCCGGAACAGGTACTCCGGAGGTGGAATGCCGGGCATGACGCCGATGGTGCAGCGCATCATGATCGCCTGCGCGGTGATCTGGCTCTTGCAGCTGATCGTCGGCCGCAACGGGTTTCCGCTCACCGAGTTCGCCGCGGTCAGCGTGCCCGGCGTGTTCCAGCACGGCTTCATCTGGGAGCCGTTCACCTACATGTGGCTGCACTCGACCGAGTCGCCCTGGCACCTGGTCATGAACATGTTCTCGCTGTGGATGTTCGGCGGGCAGCTCGAGATGGCCTGGGGCTCGCGGCGCTTCCTGCGCTTCTACCTGCTCTGCGGCACCGGCGCGGGTCTGATCATCCTGGGCTGGAACGCGCTGATCGGCGAGTGGGCGCCGACGCTCGGCGCATCGGGCGCGATCTACGGCGTGCTCACGGCGTTCAGCCTGCTCTGGCCCGACCGCACGATCATGCTGCTGTTCCCGCCCATCCCCATGCGCGCGATCTGGTTCATTCCATTTTTGTTCGCGATCCAGCTCGCGATGGGCGGTCAGGGAAACGTGAGCACGGTCGGTCATCTCGGCGGCGTGGTGGTCGCCGCGCTGCTGCTGCGCGCGGAAGTGCAGCGTGTGCTCGGCCTTCGCACGCTGAAGTACCGCTGGCACCGGATGCGCATGAGAAACCGGCTGCGCGCCGTGCGTCGCGAGGAGTTCGAGCGCAAGCGGAACTCCGACGACGATCGCCCGACGATCCACTAGCGACTGAAGAGGCTGGCGAGTGAGACGCAAAGGGCCCTGCGATTTTCATCGCAGGGCCCTGAACGGATTGCCTCTCCGACCCGGTCAGTAGCGACGCGCCGTGAAGCCGTCACCTCTCACCGACGGCGAATTCTATTTTCGGCGCGCTCGACGTGTCAAACGGATTCGAGCACCGCGATCACCTCGACGTGGTGCGTCTGGGGCAACGCGTCGAGCACCACGATGCGGGCGAGACGAAAGTCGGGACCGAGGCGGGCCACGTCGCGCGCGAGCGTGGGCGCGTCGCACGACACGTACACGATCCGCCGCGGGCGCGAGGCGCGGATCGCGTCCGACACAGTTTGGTGGCAGCCGGTGCGCGGCGGGTTCACGAGCACGAGCTCGGGCGCGAAGGCCGCGAGCTCGCGCGTCGCCCAAGCCTCGCAGGAGATCTCGAAAACTTCCGCGCTCGTGTTCACGCGCGCGTCGCGCGCGGCGGGCGAGCGCTCCACGGCGACCACGCGCGCGAAGTTCGCGCACAGCGCCTGCGTGTAGAAGCCGACCCCGCAGTACAGCTCGCAGGCGCGCGCGCCCGTTCCGCAGGCGTCGGCAACGAGCCCGCGCCAGCGCTCCCAGAGCGTCCGATTCGCTTGGAAGAACGCGGACATCCCGACCACCAGCCGGCTTCCGCCGAGCTCGATCCGCTCGCCGTAGCCGCGGATCTCGAGCTCGCCCTCGCCGCGCGGCCGACTCGCGCGCACGCGCATCAGCTCGGTCTCGGTGGCCGAGTCGAGCACCGCGCAGTGCTCGATGTCGATCAGCTCGTGCGAACCGCGCGCGCGCGGAAACCGACGCGGCCGCGCGCGTGCGCGACGCGCGCGCGCGAGCGGTAGGCGAGCGCGGACGGGCTCGCCACGTGTTCGATCTCCGGCAGCTGCTCCGCGTGCGCGATGCGCTGCAGCGCTTCGCGCACGATCGCGACGCGCGCGCGCGACTGCTCGGCCTCGTCGAGGTGCAGCCAGGTGCAGCCGCCGCAGCGCCCGTAGTACGCGCACGGGGGTTCACGTCGGGCGGGTCCGGGCACGAGTACGGCCTCGATCTCGGCGCGCGCGAAACGGCGCTCGACCCGCGTCACGCGAGCGCGCACGCGATCGCCGGGCGCGGCGAGCGGGACGAACACGGTCAGCCCGTCGACGTGCGCGACCCCGTCTCCGCCCGCGGCGAGCCGCTCGATCGCGAGCTCGAGCTCGGCCCCGACCTGCGCGCTCAAGGCCCCGGCGCGACGGTGCGTTGCGCGCTGCCGACGCGCAGCTCGACCGCGCCGGGATCGATCCGGTAGACCAGCACGCCCGCCACGATGTCGCCCTCGCGGGCTTCGGGCGCGCTCTGTCGTTCGAACTGAAGGCTCGCGACGCGCCGCTCCGGCGTCGGATGCCAGCGAATGCTCTCGACGCGCACCTCCGGAAACGCCGAAGACGCGGGTTCGGCGGCGGCTCGCGACGTCGGACGTGAAGCCGGCGGCTCGGCTTTCGACGCGGGCTTCGCCGCAGCCGTCGCAGGGGCCACCGGCACCGCGGTCTTCGTGTCGAGCGGCGCGGTCGGCGGCTTGCGCTTTGCGACGACGAGCTTCTTCGCGGCGGGCGCTGGCTCGACGACCGGCTGTGAGGCGGCCGCGGCTTCGGGCTGCAACGCCGGTGGATCGGCCGCCGGAGTCGCGGCTTCGAGCGCGGCCCGCTGCTGCGCTTCTTGTGCGGCGCGCGCGTTGGCGAGCGCGGCCTCGAGGCGCGCGCGCTCGGCCAGGATCTCGGGGCTCTCGGCCGGCGTGGTCACGGCGCCCACCGGCGCTTGCGCGCGCGCCGAACGCGGCTGTCGCGGAGGACGTGTGGCAGGCATCGCCTCGGCCTGCTGCGCGACCGGCGGCTGCACCGCGTCAGGCTGCGCTTGCTCGAGCAACGCGGTCGCCTCGCTCTCGCGCGCCTCGCGCTCCGCCGCCGCGAGCTCCTCGTCCGTCGCGAGCGACTCGCCTGTCGAGAAGCGCGCGAGCAGCGCCTGCACCGGCTCGCTGCGATACGCCAGGTAGCCACCGCCGCCCGCGACCAGAAGCACGAGCACGCCGGCGACGAGCCGCGAGCTGCCGCCTCGCTTGCGCGCTCGACTCGCCGCGCTCTCGTGCGTGATCGAGCCGCGCAGGTCCTTCGCGGGACTCTGTGCGGCGCGCTCGCGCTGCAGTTTTCGCAGCGCGTCCAGGATCGTGCTCACGGCGCGTCCTCGAGCGCGAACAGTCGCGGCGTCGTGTAGTCGAGCGCCTGATACAGCGCGATCAAGGTCTCGGGCCCGACGTTTCCCGACGTCTCGAGCCCGTTCGCGTTCTGGAACGCGCGCACCGCGTTCTGCGTGAGCTCGTCGAACTCCTCGGTCGGATCGCCGGCCTGCAGATAGTCGAGCTCGGCGAGTCGCGCCTGCAGCCAGCGCACTGCGCCGCCCTTCATGCCCTGCGAGAGCACGGGCACCGATTCGAAGTTCGTCCACAGATAGAACGTGCGACCGGTCCAGGTGCGCTCGAGCTCGGCGCGGCCGATCTCGATCTCTTCGCCGGCGTAGCCGACGCGCGCGCCGCCGGCGTCGTCGAGGCCGAGCAGCGCGACGTAGCGGCGTTCGCCCTTGCGCGGCTCGAGCTCGAGCACCGCGGGCAGATCGAGACTCGCAAGCATCTGCGGCGTGCCGCGCAGCGAGAGGACGCTGAGCGGCGCGACCGCGCGCACCGCCTCGGGAAAGCCATCGGGCTGGAGTTCGAAGCCGATCGCCTTGTCGTAGCCCCAGGTGGCCAGCAACGACTCGAGCGCGGCTGCGGCGCTCGCGTTCGTGGTCAGCGCTTCGATCTGCGCGGACGAGCCGGGCGCGGAGGAGACCGGCGCGATCGACATCGTCGCGCTCGCGTCCTCGAGCGGTTTGGCGGCGCTCGGCGCACGCGGCGCGAACGCGGTGACGGCCAGGCCGAACAGCAGGCCGAAGGCGACCAATCCGAGTGCGATCCCGAAGCGCAGGCCGGTCAGCTCGCGGAATCCCGAAAGCTCCGTCGCGGGCAGCTCGCGCGCGGCGCGGCGCACGAACTTGGCCTCGACCGTGCGACTCCCTTCGGTGTAGGCCGCGAGCAACGCGCGATCCGCGACGGCGTTGATCAGGCGCGGCACGCCGTGAGAGATGCGCGTCAGCGCGCGCACCGCGCCCGCCGTGAAGAGCTGCGGATCGGCCGCGCCCGCGACCCGCAGGCGGTGCTCGAGATACTCGCCGACTTCCGCGCGTGTGAGCGGGCGCAAGCTCCAGCGCACCGTGATGCGCTGGCGGAGCTGGCGCAGATCCGTGCGCGCCAGGTTCTCCTCGAGCTCGGGCTGCCCGATCAGCACGATCTGCAGCAGCTTCGCGCGATCGGTCTCGAGGTTCGAGAGCAGCCGCACCTGCTCGAGCACGGCCGGATCGAGGTTCTGCGCCTCGTCGATCACGAGCAGCACGCGCCGGCCGGCCGCGTTCTTCTCGAGCAGGAAGTGGTTCAGCGAGTCGAGCAGCTCGGTGCGCGTTCGCACGGCGGTCGGCAGTCCGAACTCGCGGTTGATCGCCGACAGCAGCTCGAGCTCGCTGGGACTCGGGTTGAAGATGTAGGCGATCTCCGCGTCCTGGCCGATGCGGCCGAGCAGCGTCCGGCACAGCGTGGTCTTGCCGGTTCCGACCTGGCCGATCACCTCGATGAAGCCCTCCCCCTCTTCGATCCCGTACAGCAGGTGAGCGAGCGCCTCGCGGTGCGATGCGGACAGGAACAGGTACCGAGGGTCGGGCGCGAGCGAAAACGGCTTCTCGCGCAGGCCGTAGAACCCGGTGTACATCCGGTGCGCTCCTAAGCTTCCGCGCTTCGGCGGGGCGTTGGGCAGGGTGATACTCTGCGCCGCACATGTCCAACCCGATGCGCGGAAACCCCGCGGGGAAGCGCGGAAATCCGGCGGTCGGCGTCGACGCCGGCGCGAGTCTGTGCAAGCTCGTCCTGCCCGGTGAGACTTCCACCGCGTTCGCGAAATTTCCCTCGTCCGACCTGCACGGCGTGCGCGCCTGCCTTTCCGACTGGAAGCCCGAACGCGTGATCGCGACCGGAGGCGGCGCCGCCCGACTCGAGCGCGAGCTCAGTGGAGTGCGTGTGCATACGGTTCCGGAGTTCGCGGCTTGGGCGCGCGGCGCACCGCTGCTCGCCGCGCGCGAAGGGCTCGACCTGCCGCCGCACTACCTTTTGGTGTCGCTCGGCACGGGCACGTCGGTGCTCTCGCTCGACCACGGCCGCGCGGCTCGCGTGGGCGGCAGCGCGCTCGGCGGCGGCACGCTGCTCGGCCTCGGGCGCCTCCTGCTGGGCGTGGAGACCTTCGACGAGATCTGCGCGCTGGCTGCCCGCGGCGACCGACGGCGCGTGGACCTGTTGGTGGGCGACATCTATCCCGGCGGCGAGATTCCGCTGCCGCTCGATCTCAACGCCGCCAGCTTCGCCAAGCTCGAGTCGCGCGAGCCGGCCGACCTCGCGCACGCGCTGATGGGCATGCTCGGCGAGAACATCGCGCTGATCTGCGGCACGCTCGCGCGCAGCCACGGAGCGCAAGCCGTCGTCTACTGCGGCTCGACGCTGATCCAGAACGCGGAGCTGCGCGAGATCCTGCGCTGGGTCACGCAAGCCTACGGCGCGCAGCCGCACTTCCTCGACTCGGGCGCGTACTGCGGCGCGTACGGGGCGGCGGCACTCGCGGACGAGCTTCCCGCGCATCCGGCCTAGCTCGCGCCCCCGTCGCGCCGGCGCTCGAGCCGGTGCAGACGATCGCGCAGGACCTTCAGCTCTTCGTTCGCGCCAGCGAAACGCTGCTCGAGCTCGAGCCGCGCGCGCACTTCTTCATCGAGGCGTTTCTCGAGCATGGCCTCGCTGTCGCCCGCGGCCAGGATCTCCGCGGGCGAGATCTCGTCGACGCGCGTCGCGGGCAGCTCTGCGTCCTCGTCCGGCGGAAGCCACGCGCTCGAAACGTCGTCGTGTTGCGCGCGGCGGCGCGCGAGCAGAACGCCGGCCGCGAGCACGAGCGCTAGGCCGAGCAACACCGCGAGCGTGAGGCCGTACGGAAACGCGCCGTCGGCGGACTCGGCCGTCGCAGCGGGCTCCGCGGGCGGCGCGGGCTTGGCGATCGGCGCGGGTTCGGGTTTCGGTTCCGGCGCGGGCGCGGGCTCTGCTGCCGGCGGAGCTTCGACGATCGGCGCGGGCTCTGCTGCCTTCGCCGGCTCGGGTGTCGGCGCCGGCTCGACCGCGGGCGCGGGTTCGACGGTGGGCGCGGGCTCGACGGTCGCGACGGGTTCCGGTGTCGGTGCGGAATCCGCGGCCTTCACCGGCTCGGGCTTCGGTGCGGGCGCCGGCGTGGGCGCGACGCTGGCTTCGGGCTCGAGTACGAGAGGTCCGAGCGTGGTCGCGGGCTCGAGCGCGCGCGAGCCGGCGGGCGCAGTGAACTCGCCATTGGCGGGCGGCGCGAAATCGACCACCAGGCGCGGCGGACCGCTCAGCAGGTAGGCGCGCACGCGCCGCGCGCGCGGCTCGACCGCCACGTGCGTGCCGCCTTTCATCTGGGTCACCGAGATGGTCCCGATGTGAGGGAGCTGGGTGACGATCACGCGGCTCTTCTGGTTGGGCGCCGCGGCGAGGTAGAAGCTCTCCTCGCCCGGCTCCGGCCCGTTCTCCCAAACCACGTCGGTGTCGGCGTCGAGCTCGATCACCAGACGCTCGAAGCCTTCGTGGTCGCCCACGCGCACGTCGCGAATGCGCACGGGCGAGCCGCCGTCGGCGCGAGCGACGGGCGTAGCCAGCGTCGCCAGGCACAGGATGGATCCGAGCGTCAGTACTGCGCGTCTCATGCACGTCATCTGCCGCCTCATGGGTCGGCAATTTCCGTCACGAACTATCGCGGCGGGTTCGCGCGATTGCACCTGCCGCGCGCCGCGTGACACCATCCTGCTTCGGCCTGCGGCCGCGGAGGCGAGCGATGACTCTCGGGACTTCGATCTGCGATCTGCTCGGCATCGAGGTGCCGGTCGTGCTCGCGGGCATGGGCGGCGCGAGCACGCCGCGGCTCGCTGCGGCGGTCTCGAACGCGGGCGGGCTCGGCATTCTCGGCGCGGCGGCCTGTCAGCCCGACGAGCTGCGCAAGTGGATCGCCGAGACGCGCCGCCTCACCGACAAGCCGTTCGGCGTCGACACGCTGCTGCCCGCGTCGGTGCGGCGCGAGAAGGCGGACCCGAGCAAAGGGCCGTCGCCACTCGAACGGCTGCCGCAGCTCCAGGCCTTCGCGCGCGAGTTCATGGTTCGCGAGGGACTCGCCAAGCCCGAGCCGGTCGCGCCGCAGCAGAGCGGCGGCGATTCCCGCCGAGCGACCTTCTCGAAGGACTTCTTCGAGGCGCAGATGGAGGTCGTGATCGAGGAACGCGTTCCGGTGTATGCCGCGGGCCTCGGCGACCCCGGGCCGTGGATTCCGCGCCTGCGCAAGAACGGCACGATCGTGATGGCGGTGGTCGGCGCGGTGCGCCATGCGCGCAAGGTCGCGGCGAGCGGCGTGGACATCATCGTCGCGCAGGGTCACGACGCGGGCGGACACAACTCGCCGATCGGGACCATGGCGCTGATTCCCCAGGTCGTGGACGCGGTCGCGCCCATTCCGGTGCTCGGCGCGGGCGGCATCAGCGACGGCCGCGGTCTGGCCGCGGCGCTGATGCTCGGCGCGGCTGGCGCCTGGATCGGCTCGGTCTTCCTGGCCACGACCGAGGCCGGCATCGCCGACTACCAGAAGCAGGCGATCGTCGACAGCAACGAAGAGAACACGATCGTCTCGCGCTGCGTGACCGGCAAGCCCGCGCGCCTGATCCGCAGCAAATGGACCCAGGCCTGGGCCGACAGCGGCCTCGAAGCGCTGCCCATGCCGTTCCAGAGCATGGTCTCGGGGCCGGTGCTGGCGGCAGGCATGGCTGCCGGCCGCGCGGACATCGTGCCCGGCTTCGCGGGTCAGGGCATCGGCATGGTCGATGCGGTTCGTCCGGCCGCCGATGTGCTGCGCGAGATCGTCGAGGGCGCGCGACGGGCGCTCCAACAGGGTTCCAGCCGCCTCTGATCCGCTCGCCATCCGGTTGACCCGTCACCGGAAACAGGTAAAGTGCGGCACCCCATGTACGCGGTCGTGAGAACAGGTGGAAAGCAGCTTCGGGTTCAGCCCGGCGATCTGATCGATCTCGATCTGATCGAGGGCGAGCCGGGCCAGCGCATCGAACTCGCCGAAGTCCTGATGATCGGCGGCGATGCCCTCACCTTCGGCAAGCCGCTGGTCGCCGGAGCGAAGGTCGTCGCGACCATCCAGGGCGACACCAAGGGCCCGAAGCTCCGCATCTTCAAGTTCAAGCGCCGCAAGCGGTATCGCCTGACCAAGGGCCACCGCCAGCACTTCACGCGCGTGTTGATCGACTCGATCGAGGTCTAGAGGGAAGCCATGGCGCACAAGAAAGGTCAGGGCAGCACCCAGAACGGCCGCGACAGCAACTCGCAGCGGCGCGGCACCAAGGTCTACGCGGGTGAAGCGATCCGCGCCGGCGGCATCATCGTTCGTCAGGTCGGCACGCTCATCCACCCGGGTCGCGGCGTCGGTATGGGCCGGGACTTCACGCTGTTCGCGCTGCGCGACGGAATCGTGAAGTTCACGGACAGCCGGAACCAGAAGCGCGCCACCGTCGTTCCTGCGGGTCCCGACGCGGCCTAGCCGCGTCACCCGGCTCCGCGAGGCGCTGCGCGCTTCGCTTGCAGCTATCCTACCCCCGTCATGTCCTCCCCGGACTTCATCGACGAGTGTCGCATCCACGTCCAGAGCGGCGACGGCGGGCGCGGCTGTTGCTCGTTCTGGCGTGAGAAGTACGTGCCGCGCGGCGGGCCCGACGGTGGCACCGGCGGGCGCGGCGGCTCGGTGAGCCTGGAGGCGGACAACTCCCTCGCGACCCTGCTCGACACCCACGGCCGCAAGTTCTACAAGGCCGACCGCGGCAAGCACGGCTCGGGCGGGCGTAAGGACGGGCGCGGCGGCGAGGACATCGTGATCCGCGTGCCGCTCGGCACGGTCATTAAGGACGATGCGACGCGCGAGGTGCTGATCGAGTTGGTCGAGCAAGGCCAGACCTGGCTCGCGGCGCAAGGCGGAAAGGGCGGGCGAGGCAACGCCTGTTTCGCGACGCCCACCAACCAGGCGCCGATCACCGTCGAGCCGGGCACGCCCGGTGAGGAGCGCTGGCTGCGCCTGGAGTTGAAGGTGCTGGCCGACGTGGGCCTGCTCGGCTTTCCGAACGCGGGCAAGTCGACGCTGATCTCGCGCGTCTCCGCCGCCCGCCCGAAGATCGCGAGCTATCCGTTCACGACGCTTCAGCCGCACCTCGGCATGGTCGAGTCCGGCGGCGCGCGCTTCGTGATCGCCGACATTCCCGGGCTGATCCCCGGCGCGCACCGCGGCGCGGGTCTCGGTCACCGCTTCCTGCGCCACGTCGAGCGCACGCGCATGCTCGTGCACCTGCTCGATCCCGAACCGGCGCTGGCTGGCGGCGACCCGAAGCGCAGCACGCTCGCTGACTACGACGCACTGCGCGAGGAGCTCGAGGCGTACTCCGACGATCTGGCCAAGCGCCCGGAGATCGTCTGCATCTCGAAGGCCGATCTGATCTCGGATCCCGCGGAGCGGACGCTGGTCGAGGAAGGACTGCGCGCGCGCGGCATCGAGCCGCGCTGGATCTCGGCCGCGACCGGCGAGGGCATCGAGGCGCTGGTCCAGCTGCTCGCGCGTGAAGTCGCCCGGCGATGAGCCGCCGCGAGCTCGCGCGCGCGAAGCGCGTGGTGGTGAAGATCGGCACATCGCTCCTGACACCGGTCGGTGACGCGGTCCAGTCGCGCCGCTTCGCCTCGTTCGCGAAGCAGATCGCGGCCGAGATGGCTGCCAAGCGCGCGATCGTGCTGGTCGCCTCGGGTGCGGTCGGGCTGGGCACGCGCCGGCTCGGCCTCTCCGAGCGGCCGAAGTCGATTCCCGGCAAACAGGCGGCCGCGGCGGTCGGACAGATCGACCTGTGCCGGCGCTTCGAGCGCGCGTTCGCGAGCCAGGATCTGTTGGTCGGCCAGATGCTGCTCGACCACGCCGGCTTCGCGGATCGCGAGCGCTTCCTGAACGCGCGCCGCACACTCGCGCAGCTGCTCGTCGACGGCGTCGTGCCGCTGATCAACGAGAACGACTCCGTCGCGACCGAAGAGCTGCGCTTCGGCGACAACGATCAGCTCGCCGCGCAGGTGGTGAACACCTGCGGCGCGGATCTCTTGATCCTGCTCACCGACATCGACGGCCTGCACGATCGCGACCCGAACGTCAGCGGCGCGCAGCGAATCTCCGAGATTCCCGAAGTCACTGCGAAGCTGCTCGCGATCGCCGGCGGCGAGGGCAGCGCGCTCAGCACCGGCGGCATGCGCTCGAAGCTGCTCGCCGCGCGCGCGGCCAGTCGCTTCGGTGTGCCGACCGTGATCGCGGACGGCCGCATGCGCGGTGTCCTACACCGGATCCTGTCGGGTGACGACGTGGGCACGCTCGTGCAAGCCGCCGAGGACTCGCTCTCGTCGCGCAAGCACTGGATCGCCTTCACGCTCAAGCCCCGGGGCAAGCTCTCGCTCGATGCCGGTGCGGTGCGTGCGCTGCGCGAGCGAAGTGCGAGCTTGTTGCCGGCTGGAGTGACGTCGATCGCGGGCCGTTTTCGCGTCGGCGACCTGGTCGCCTGCGTGACGCCGGACGGCGACGAGGTCGCGCGCGGCCTGGTTTCCTACGATGCGCGCGATCTCGAGCGTATCAAAGGCCAGCGAACCTCTCGGATCTCCGAGGTTTTGGGCTATTCGAACGGGGACGAGATCATCCACCGCGACAACCTCATCGTGTTTCGGCCCGGACTGCCGAAAGGCTAAGATAGGCCATGATGAGCCAAGCGGAGCTGGTTCACGACCTGACGCGCCGCGCCAAGGCCGCCTCGGAGCGGGTGGCCGAGCTTGCGACCGACGTGAAGGATGCCGCGCTGCGGCTCGCCGCGGATCGGCTGGAAGCGTCGACCCCGGCCCTGCTGCGCGAGAACGCGCTGGATCTCGAGGGCGGGCGCGCGAACGGGCTCGACGCGGCGATGCTCGACCGGCTGCTGCTCGACGCCGAACGCATCGCGGGCATCGCGAACGGGCTGCGCGAGGTCGCCGCCCTGCCCGATCCGGTCGGCGAAATCACGCGCATGTGGAACCGGCCGAGCGGCCTGCAGGTCGGGCGCATGCGCATCCCGCTGGGTGTGATCCTGGTGATTTACGAATCGCGGCCGAACGTGACCGCGGACGTCGCCGCGCTGTGCATCAAGAGCGGCAACGCGACGATCCTGCGCGGGGGATCCGAGGCGCTGCACTCCAACTCCGCGATCGCGGACGTGCTGCGCAAAGCGCTCGGCGATTCGGGCGTGCCCGAAGACGCGCTCCAGCTCGTGCCGCGCAGCGACCGCGAGATCGTCGACCTGCTGCTGGTGCGCGAGGACGAGATCGATCTGGTGATTCCGCGCGGCGGCGAGAGCCTGATCCGGCGCGTGTCCGAGAAGTCGCGCATCCCGGTGATCAAGCACTACAACGGCATCTGTCACGTGTACCTGGACGAGTTCGCCGAGCCGAAGATGGCACGCGAGCTGACGCTGAACTCGAAGTGCCAGCGCGTGTCGGTGTGCAACGCGGCCGAGACGCTGCTCGTGCACGCGAACCTCGCCAAGTCGGTGCTGCCCGACGTGCTCGGCGCGCTATCCGCGCACGGCGTCGAGCTGCGCGGCTGCGCGCGCACGCGCGAAGCGTTCCCGACGGCGCTCGCCGCCAGCGACGCCGACTACCGCACGGAGTGGCTCGCGAAGACCATGTCGGTGCGCGTGGTCGACGGGCTCGATCAGGCGATCGCGCACATCCGCAAGTACGGCTCGAACCACACCGAGACGATCGTCACGCAGGACGTGACGCGCGCGCGCGAGTTCCTGCGCCGCGTGAACTCGAGCTCGGTGTTCGTGAACGCGAGCACGCGTTTCTCGGACGGCTTTCAGCTCGGCCTGGGCGCCGAGGTCGGCGTCTCGACCACCAAGATGCACTGGTATGGCCCGATGGGCCTGGAGGGACTCACCACGCAGAAGTTCATCGCGTTTGGTGAGGGAACGATCGTCGAGTGAACGTCGGCATCCTCGGCGGAACCTTCAATCCGATCCACATCGCGCATCTGCGGCTCGCCGAGGAGATGCGCGAGGCGCTCGCGCTCGAACGGGTGCTGCTGGTGCCGGCCGGCGATCCGCCGCTCAAGCGCAGCGGGATCGCGCCGGCGAAGCACCGCTTCGAGATGGTCGAGCGCGCGTGCGCCTCGAATCCCGCGCTCGAGGTCTGCGACGTCGAGATCCGGCGCGTGGGTCCGAGCTACAGCGTCGACACGCTAGCGGAGCTGCGCGCGCGTATGCCCGCCGACGCACTCTGGTTCCTGGTCGGCGCGGACACGCTGCGCGAGCTCGAGTCCTGGCGCGAGCCGGAGCGGCTGTTCACGCTCGCCCACTTCGCGGTGGCCACGCGCCCCGGTCACGCGCTCGAGCTGCGCGAGCTTCTGCCGGCGAAGCTCGCGCGCGCCTTCCGCGACGGGCCGCGCGGGCTCGTGCACGAGTCCGGAAACGAACTGCGCACGATTCCATTCACACCTTTGGCGATCTCGGCGTCGGACGTGCGCAGGCAGGTCGCCTGCGGCGGCTCGATCCGGTATCTCGTCCCCGACGAGGTGATCGAGTACATCGGCAAGCACCACCTCTATCGAGAGAAGGAAGACGGTTGACGGCAAAAGACATGGCCATGCGGTTGGCGACGGCGATCGACGACAAGAAAGGCGCGGAGGTGCGGGTGCTCGACCTGCGCGGGGTTTGCGGCTTCGCGGACTTCTTCGTGCTCGCGACGGGCACCTCTGCGCGTCACGTTCGCGCGCTCGCGGACACGGCGATCGCCGCCGCGCTGCGCGGGGGCGCGAAGCCGAGGGGCGTCGAGGGCAAGCCGATCGGCTGCTGGGTGCTCGTGGATCTCGGCGACGTCGTCGTGCACGTATTCCAGGAAGAGGAGCGCGACTTCTTCGGACTCGAGCGGCTGTGGGGCGATGCGGAAGAGGTCACCGTCGAGCGAGCGCTCGGAGCCGCTTCATGACGAGCCGCGGCCCGGTCGTGCTCGTCGTCCTCGACGGCTTCGGCGTCGGACAGGGTGGACCGGGCGACGCGACGGCGCTGGCCGACGCGCCGTTCTTCGCGAGGCTGCGCGCGAGCTGTCCGAGTGCGTTGGTCGAGACCTCCGGCGCGGCGGTCGGCCTGCCCGACGGACAGATGGGCAATTCCGAGGTCGGTCACACGACGCTCGGCGCGGGCCGCATCATCGACATGGACATGGTGCGGATCGCGAAGGCGATCGATGCGGGCGAGCTCGCTTCGTTCCCGGCGATCCAGCAGGTGCTCGCCGCCGCCGAACGCGCCGGCGGCGCGCTGCACTTGATGGGGCTCGTCTCCGACGGCGGCGTGCACAGCTCGCTCGACCACGTGTACGGGCTCCTGCGCCTGCTCGCGGAGCGCCGGATCCGGCCGATCCTGCACGCGTTCAGCGACGGCCGCGACACCGCACCGCGTTGCGCGCTCGACTACGTGCGCCCGCTCGAGGCGCGCTGTCGCGAGCTCGGCGGCTGCATCGCCACGCTCTCCGGGCGCTACTACGCGATGGACCGCGACAAGCGCTGGGAGCGCGTCGCGCGCGCGTACCAGGCGATCGTCTCGCGCGAGGGCCGTGCCTGCGCGACGGCCGTCGAAGCGGTCGAGCGCGGCTGGTCCGCGAACGAGGGCGACGAGTTCATCGCGCCGTCGGTGATCGCCGGCGGACCTCGGCTCGCCGACGGCGACGCGGTGTTGTTCTTCAACTTCCGGGCGGACCGCGCGCGCGAGCTCACCAACGCCCTCACTCGCGTGCGTCCGGAGAAGCTCGGCGATGAAATCGCGGCGCTGCCGCGCGTGCGACCCTCGGTGTTCGCGACGCTCACCGAGTACGACGCGACGTTCGGGCTGCCGGCCGTGTTCGGCCCCGTCGACGTGCGCGCGAGCTTCGGCGAGCTGGTCGCGGCCTCGGGCGCGCGCCAGCTGCGCATCGCCGAGACCGAGAAGTACGCGCACGTCACCTACTTCTTCAACGGCGGCCGCGAAGAGCCGTTCGCGAACGAGGACCGCATCCTGATTCCGTCGCCGCGCGACGTGCCGACCTACGATCTGAAGCCCGAGATGAGCGCGGTTGCCGTCACCGACGCGCTGCTCGAGGCGCTCGACACGCACGACTACCGCTTCGTGCTGGTGAACTACGCGAACCCCGACATGGTCGGCCACACGGGCGTGATCCCCGCCGGTGTCACGGCGGTCGAGACCGTCGACGCCTGCCTCGCGCGCCTGTGCGCGGCGGTGCTCGCGCGCGACGGTGCACTCTTGATCACCGCCGATCACGGCAACATCGAGCAGCTGATCGACCCCGCGAGCGGCGGCCCGCACACCGCGCACACCACCAATCCCGTGCCGCTCTGGTGGGTGACGCGCGAAGCCGGAGCGAAAGGCTTGCGCGACGGCGGCCTCGCCGATCTGGCGCCGAGCCTGTGCGAGCTCGTTGGTCTGCCGGTGCCGCGCGAGATGACGGGCAAGAGCCTGCTCGTGCGCGAGCGCTAGGGCGAGCGGTGCGCGAGCGGCTCGCCGCGCTGCTCGAGCTCTTGATCCCGAGCGTCTGCCCCGCTTGCGACGTCGCGCGGGTGCCCGGCGACGCCCTGCTCTGCCCGGCCTGCGCGCGCGGCGTGCGCGCGCTGCCGCGACTGCGCGCGGTGCACACCGCGATCGCCTACGACCAGACCGGCATGAAGCTGGTGCGCCGCTTCAAGTTCGAGGGCCGGCTCGACGCGCTCGACGTGCTGGTCGCGCGCCTCGCCGAACGCGTGCGCAGCCTGCGCTTCGACGCGATCGTGCCGATCCCGCGCCACCTCGCGCGCGTGCGCAGCGAGGCCAGCGATCCGGTCTGGACGCTGGCCTGCGCGCTGGCGCGGCGGACCGGCGTGCCCGTCGTGCGCGGCTCACTCGCGCGCGCCCGCGCCACGCCGCCTCAGACCGGCCTCACGGTCGCCGCGCGGCGAGCGAACGTGGCTGCGAGCTTTCGCGCGCGTCCGGGCGCGCTCGCGGGCCGCCGCGTGCTACTGCTCGACGACGTCGCCACTACCGGCGCGACGCTCGTCGAGGCCGCGCGCAGCCTGCGCGCCGCGAGCGGCGCGCGCCGCATCACGCTCGCGGCGCTGGCCGGAACCGAGGCCGTGGAAGTCGCGCCCGCGCCTCTGCTATAAGTCGGCCATGGCCGACACCATCCGGATCAAGCGCAGCGTCACCTACAAACACCAGGCGAACCTCGGCGAGGACGTCGAAGAGGTATCGCTCGCCGAGGGCGACGAGCTCACCGTGCTTCAGGACTGGGAGAACGCCTGGCTGGCGAAGACCAGCGACGGGAAGCTCTTCAACGTCAAGAAGGACGTGGCCGAGCCCGCGTGATCAGCTCCGCGAGCGTCTTCACCAGGCGCTCGGGATTGACCGGCTTCTTGAACAGCACGCCGTCGAGCCCCTCCATGCGCGAGCGCTTGATGACGTGGTCCTGGTCGTAGTAGAAGGCCGTCATCAGCACGACCGGCGTGTCGGGCGCTTCGCGGCGCGCGGCCTGGAACAGCTCGTAGCCGTCCATCTCGGGCATCACGACGTCGGACAGCACCACGTCGAAGCGCTCGCGACGCATGCGCTCGATCGCCTCGCGCCCGTTGCCCACCACCGTGACCACGCCACCGTCGGCGCGCAGGATCTCGCTCACGGATTCGCGCACGCTCACGTCGTCGTCGACGACCAGCACGCGTCGGCCGCCGAGCGCGAGCGACGCGCCCTCGGGCTTCGCGGACAGATCGATCATGCGCGCGCGGCCCAGGTACTCGGTGCTCGCGTAGCGCTCCTGCTTGGCCATGTCGTTCAGGCGCTGCAGGTTCGACTCGATGCGGCGGATCTCGGCGCGGACTTTCTGCACGCGCTCGGTCTCGCCGATCTCGCCCTTCGCGGTCAGGTGCCGCTCGAGCAGCGTGATCTGGTTCTCGATCACCGTGAGCGGATTGTTGATCTCGTGCGAGAGTCCGATCGCGACCTCGCCGAGCACCGCGAGCTGATCCTTGCGCTTGATCTCGGAAACGTCCTTCGCGAAGCCGATCGTGCCCTGCTCGACTTCGTCGTCGTCGTACAGGATCACGCCCGAGATCGCGACGTCGAGCTCGTGTCCGTCCTTGGCGACGAAGGTCGTCGGGAAGTTCACGATGCGTCCGGGACCGCCGTGCTCGGTGGCTCGCATCGCGCTCATCACGCGGCGCGCTTCGTCGATCGACGGATAGAGCTCGGCGACGTACCGCCCGATGATCTCGAGGCGGGAGTAGCCGAGGTTCTCCCGTGCACCGTCGTTGTAGTACTGGACCGTTCCGTCAGCGGCGGTCGCGACTACGATGTCGGGAGATACCTCGATGAGACGCTCGAGGATCGCCCTATCCAGCGGCATTCCCGCCAGTCTACCGCGCGAGCCGTACGTCGCAACGCGTCATGGGGCTACACGCACTCGAGGCGCGGCTTGCCCAGCGAGGCTCGCTTCGAACTCTTCCAGAGCGTGACGGCGAGCTGATTCTCTTCGTCGGGCGAGAGCATTCCCCAGGGCAGCCAGAAGCGGCGCTGCGGGCCGCGCTCGGGCCAGGAGCGCCCGATCAGCCAGCCGTTCAAGTACAGGTTCGCGCGGCCGCGGCCCGGGTCGAAGCCGAGCGCGAGCGCGTGGCGCTTGGGATCCACGCTTTCGAGCCGGAAGCTGGTCTCGTACAGGCCCACGCCCTCGGGCTCGCCCTGCCAGCCGTGCGGCAGCACGACTTCGCTGGCGGGGCCGCGCTCGATGCCCGCGAAGTCGACGCGCGGCGTGAGGCCGCGCTCGCCGCGCACCAAGCCGCCGCGAAAGCGCCAGGCCACGCGCGACGCGCCGGTGTCGAGCGAAGCGATGCCGCGCGGGTTCCGGAAGTCGTCGGCGAAGCCTTTGTTGTGGCCGAGGCTCTCCACCAGGATCACGACCACGTGTCGCTCGCGCTCGCGCAGACCCGCGCGACGAAGATCGACGCGGTGCGCGCGCGCGCCGTCGGCGCCGACGCCGAGCGTGTTCCGCAGCTGCGCGCCCGACGCGACCAGCGCGCCATCGATCCAGACGGACCACAGATGGCGCGCGTCGAGCACCAGGCGATCGAGTCTTCCCTCGAAAGTGCCGCGGAACCAGACGCAGCCGTAGTGCAGGCCGAGCGAGTCGAGGTCGAGTCGGTCCTCGTCGAGCGCCGCCGCGGGCAGCGCCTGCCAACCCGAGTCGTCGTACGCCTCGGCGAGCTGCGGGCTCGCGTTCGAGAAGCGCCACGCTTCGAGCCGCGGCAGCAGCGGCGGCAGCTCGCGAACGGCACTGGCCGCGACGGGCAGCTCCGGACTCACGCCGAGCAGCGCGTGCGACGTCCTGTCGTAGACACGGATCTGTGTCTCCCCGGGCGCGAGCCAGGCGCGCTCGGGCTCGCCGAGCGAGAGCTCGATGCGCTCGCGCGAGGGGTTGCGCAGGAACACGTAGCGGTTCGCGCGCCCCAGCCGCGTGCAGAAGTGCTGCGCGCAGAGCGGGCGCGCGTCGGCGGCGAGATCGGTCTGCGCGAGATCGGTCTCGTGCATCGCGATGAACGCGTTCAAGTTGCGGACCGCGTCGTAGCGCGCGTCGGTCGCGCCGGATTCGCCGATCGGCGCGCCGTAGTCGTACGAGCTGTACACGTCGGGGCTGGCCAGGTAGCCGAACGTAGTTCCGCCGCTGAACACGTAGTAGTTCCAGAGCGTGCCGCGCGCGGCGAGCGCGGCCTTGGTGGTGGCGTCGATCGAGTCGGCGCCGAGCCGCTCGCGGAGCTGCGGGTAGCCCACGCCGCCCCAGCCGTCGTACCAGCCGGCCTGCAGTTCCGGGTAGAAGACGGGATTTCCGACCCGGCCGTGTGCGTCGAGCGCGCTCTCGTCGCTCGCGAAGTCGTCGAAGGTTCCGGGCCGCGAGCGCCAGTCGCCCTCGAAGCTCGTGATCGGGTAGCGATCGATCGCGAGCATGTCGACGTCGAGCTGACGGCCCGAGAGCGCCGCCACGTCGTTGTGGAAGATCGGCACGCCCACGCCGAGCGTTCGCGACAGCTCGTACAGCTCGCGCATGTAGCTATTGCGCTGGCCGAGCTCGCCGTCGTCGTCGGCCGACTCGGCCGCCGCGAGCGCGCGCCGACGCAGCCACGGGGAGCTCGCGAGCTTCGTCAGGCGCTTCGAGCCGAGCCAGCGGATCAACAGATCCGCGAGCGGGCTCGAGAGCGCGGCCAGGTGCGCGGGCACCGAGTACTCGTTCTCGATCTGGAACAGGAGCAGGTTCGCGCGGCCGGCGATGCGCGGCACGATCGCGCCGAACCACTCGTGCACCGCCGCCATGTACGCGCTCGAGTACGCGAAGCCCGCGGGCCGGCGGCAGCGCAGCACGAGCTCAGGATCGCGCAGCAAGTACGCCGGCAGGCCGCCGAGATCGACCTCCGCGCAGATGTACGGACCGGGCCGCGCGATCAGCCACATTCCCGCCGCCTCGATCAAGTCGTGCAGGTGGTCGATGTCGCGCAGCTCCGAGAAGTCGTACTCGCCCGCGCGCTCGCTGTGGAAGTTCCACGGGTAATAGACGTCGATCGCGTTCAGGCCCGCGTCTTTCATCTGGGCGATGCGCTCGCGCCAGAGCTCGCGCACGGGCAGACGGAAGTAGTGCAGCGAGCCGGCTCGCACGATCACGCGCTGCTTGTCGACGCGCAGGCTGTAGCGGTCGAACTCGACCCGCAACGCCCTACTCGTTCGCCGCGAGCCAGCGCTCCGCGTCGAGGGCCGCCATGCAGCCCGAGCCGGCGGCGGTGACCGCCTGGCGATAGTGCGGATCCATCGCGTCGCCGCAGGCGAACACGCCCGCGACGTTGGTGCGCGTCGAGTGCGCCTGCACTTCGAGGTAGCCCGACGGATTCATGTCGAGCACGCCATGAAACAGACTGGTGTTGGGCTCGTGGCCGATCGCGACGAACAGCGCGCCGACCTCGAGCGTCGAGAGCGCGCCTGTGCGCAAGTCGCGAAGGCGCACGCCCGTGACCGCCTGCTCGTCGCCGAGCACCTCGGCGACCTCGCTGTGAAGCACGAAGCGGATCTTCTCGTTGCGCTTCGCCCGCTCCGCCATGATCCGGCTCGCGCGCAGCTCGCCGCGCCGGTGGACCACGTGCACGACCGTTCCGAAGCGCGTCAGGAAGAGCGCCTCTTCCATGGCCGTGTCGCCGCCGCCGACCACCGCGATCGCTTTTCCGCGGTACAGCGCCCCGTCGCAGGTCGCGCAGGCCGACACGCCGCGGTTGGTGTATTTCGTCTCCGACTCGATGCCGAGCCACTTGGCCGTGGCGCCGGTGGCGACGATCACACTCTCCGCTTCGAAGCGCTGCGAGTCGGTCTCGATCGAGAATGGCCGCTTGGAGAAATCGATCGCGGTCGCGTCCTCGAAGACGACTTTGGTTCCGAAGCGCTCCGCCTGCTTCTGGAACAGCTCCATCAGTTCGGGCCCAGCGACGCCCTCCGGAAAGCCCGGGTAATTCTCGACGTCGGTCGTGATCATCAGCTGGCCGCCGAACGCCGCGCCCGCGACCACGACCGGCGCGAGCTCGGCGCGCGCGGCGTAGATCGCGGCCGTGTAGCCGGCAGGCCCGCTGCCGATGATCACGAGCTTCTTCCGCTCCACCGGCTTCATCACGCGAAGCGGATCTCGCGGACCTCGTAGGAGCGACTGCCGGCGGGCACGACCACGTTCACCTGGTCGTCGACTTCCTTGCCGATCAGCGCGCGGGCCACGGGACTGGTCACCGAGAGCAGGCCCTTCGAGACGTCGGCCTCGTCCTCGCCCACGATCCGGTAGGTCACCTCGTCGCCCGAGGCGAGGTCCTCGAGCACGACCGTGGTGCCGAAGCGCACCTTGTCGGACGGCTGGCCGGACATGTCGACGACCTCGGCGCGAGCCAGCCGGTCCTCGATCTGGCGGATGCGGGCCTCGATCATGCCCTGCTTGTCCTTGGCCGCGTCGTACTCCGCATTCTCCGAGATGTCGCCGTGCTCGCGCGCGCGGCGGATCTGGTCCGAGATCGCCGGGCGCTCAATACTCTTAAGCCGGCGGAGCTCCTCCGTCATCATCTCGTGCCCTTGGGGCGTCATGTGGACCTTCGCGCTCAGCTGCCGGCTCCTCTCGGGCTAGGTTGGGTCGCCCTGAAACCGCTGTCAACGCGAGGGGGTTGGTTCACGCCGTCGCTTTTGCACGGTAGACTGCATCCCCCTTTCCGAGGAGACGAGACCGTGTTCATGCCCCTGCGCTGCCTGCTCGCCACCCCCCTGATCGCCGTCGCGCTGCTCGTAGGCGTGACCGGCTGCGGCTCTGGCGGCGACTCGGGCACGCCGGGTCTGCCCAAGATCAAGGCGCTGCAGTTCGCGGGCGTGGATCTCGAGTACGCGCTGGAGCGGATCGCGGCCGAGGCCGGCATGCCGCTCGCGCTCGACCAAATCCGGCCCGAGGATCGCAGCCCGGATCTCGGCCTCTATCGCGTCGACGTCGACCTGCCGGCGGGATCCGTCGACCAGGTGCTTGCCGCCCTCAAGAAATCCGCGGGCGGAATCGACTTCGAGATCGTCGACGGCATCGTCTACGTGCGCAGCAACCTGCTGGTCACCAGCAAGACCCCGATCGACCTGCCGATGCTCCCCAAGAGCACCTTCAAGGGCACGATCAGCGACCTGGCGAACTACATCCAGAAGTCGGTCCCGAAGAGCTTCGTGGCGGTCGAGCGCGTGGTGGGCGACCCCGAGCCGCCCGCGGTCGAGTTCGAGATCGCCGACAAGTCGAGCGTCAAGGACGCGCTGCTGCAGTACGCGCGCGCCGCGAAGCTCGGCTGGACGATGCTGCGCGCGGGCAACGTCGTGAACGATCCCGAGTACGGCGTCGCCGTCGTCGGCACCTCGCTCCAGATGCGCTACCCGCGCACGACGACCTCGCGCAGGCCGCAGGTGTTCAACTTGATGTCCACGACCGGAGCGCTGGCGTCAGCGTCGGCACGGCTGAACGTGCCGATGGTCGTGCTCGATCGCACGGTGCTCATGAACACGCGGGGCTTCCTGAATCTCTCCAGCCAGAAGGAGCAGATCGTGCCGCTCAAAGCGTGCCTCGACGAGCTCGCGGAATCGGGCTGGGGTCCCGAGCACTGGCACTTCAAGTGGAAGATGGTCGACGACGTGCCGGTGATCGAGAGCCGCGACTTCCTGGCGACGCTCGCCGGCCGTGACCTGCTGCGAGAAGAGCTGCTCGCGGGCGAGTTCGAAGGCAGCCTGCCCGAGTTCACGCGCTGGCTCAACACGCACCGCAAGAAGCCGACGCACGAGGTGCTGATGGGCGGCGAGGTCGTCGAGGGTCAGAAGCGCGGCAAGCTCACGATCGCATCGGGGACGACGCTGCAGCAGGCGCTGGTCGCGTTCGCGAAGGCTTCCGGAGTCGGCATCAACTTCGTGCTGCTCGGCTCGACGAATCCGCTCAGCGGAAAGATCGTCTCGCACCCGAAGGCGTGGCAGGGTGCGTTCGTCCAGGACCTGGCCGAGTGGATCCCGACCGCGGAAGAGCTGCAGCGCGCGAGCGGAGTCGTTCCGTAGCACGAGCGCTTGCGCGCTACGTGAGTCGCTCTTCGAGCACGCGGATGATGTAGCCGATGATCAACAGGTTCGGCAGGCGACCGCGCACGTCCTCGAGCTCGAGTCCGCCGGTGCTGCACTCCTCGGCGAACTGATCCGCGTACGACGCGAAGAACTCGAGCATGTCCATGCTCACGTTCTTGGCGAGCATGGTGTTGATGTCCGCGGAGTCGAGATCGTCGAACATCTCGGTGAACTCCACCGCGATCTCTCGGCCCGTCATCTGCGCGCCCCCTTCGGCTCGGCGGTCGGTGGCGACGGCGAAAAGCACCGTCGGGGTGCCGATCATGCCAGCGCGCGCGCGCTCGAGTCAACGCGCTTTCCGACGCAGAACCGCACAGATACGCGATTCGACCCGCGCGCGATGCGCACCGCACAGGCGACTTCGGCGCAAGTTCGCCGCTACAGGCTCGGCGGTTCTCGGGAATCGCTCGGGGCCGGTCGCAGGTCGATTTCGAGCGCGCGCTCGTCCTCGGGAATCTCGAGCGTTGCGCTGAACAGTGCGTCCGCGACCAGCACCGGCGCACCCGTGCGCAGTGCGACCGCAATCGCGTCGCTCGGCCGCGCGTCGATGCGCAATGCGCGGCCGCGCAGCTCGACTTCGATCAGCGCGTAGAACGTGCTCTCGCGCAACTCGGTGACCAGGATGCGCCGCACCTGACCGTCGAGATGCTCCAGCATGTTCTTGAGCAAGTCGTGCGAATTCGGTCGCACGATCGGCTCGTGCTCTAGCGCTTGCGCGATCGAGCGCGCTTCGAACTCGCCGATCCAGATGCGCAGACGCCGCTCGGTCTTGCCATCCTCCACGAGCGAGAGCACGGGCGTGTCGGTGCGCGGATCGACCTGTACGCCCTCGACGCGCACCGCCGTCAGCGCCACGTCCGCTTCGCGCTGTGCGCACGCGAGTGCGAGTGCGAGCGGGAGACACAGCAGAAGCAGCGGTATGCGCGACGTTCGCGTTGCCTGTCGTGTCTGCATGACCTTTGACTCCCGGACGTGGCCCCCGGCCTCGGACGATATCACGAGCGTGCGCATGAGCCGGTGTCCGCTTCGGTGTAAGCTCCGCGGATGCCGGCTGCGCGGAAAACGAGCGCTCTCGTCCTGGGCGCGGTCACGCGCGACCTCGAACGCGGTCAAGCCGCCGTGCCGGGTGGCGTCGTCCACTACGCGGGCCGCGCTTTCGCGGCGCTCGGCGCGCGCACCCGTGCGGTGACGCGCGTGCGTGAAGCCGACGCGGACGAGCTGCTCGCGCCGCTCGTCGCAGCGGGCGTGGAGGTGCGCGCGCTGCCGAGCGCCGCGACCACGACCTATGCGAACGACTACTCGGGCGCCGAGGATCGCCACGAGCTGCTGGCCGCGTCGGACCCGATCCGGCCCGACGATCTGCCGCCGGCCTGGCGCAGCGCGGACGCGATCCACCTCGGGCCGCTGCACCGCCGCGATTTGCTGCCGGAAACGCTGGCGAGCCTGTCGGGCTTCGTCGGCATCGACCTGCAGGGTCTGGTGCGCATCGCCGACGAACACGGCACGCGGCTCGCGCCCAATCCCGAGCTCAAGGACTACCTCGCGCACGTGTCGGTGGCCAAAGCGAGCGAAGAAGAGCTCGCGGTGCTGCTCGAAGGCCGCAGCCTGGAAGCGTTCCGCAGCGAGTACGGGCTAGCGGAGCTGCTGGTGACGCGCGGCGAGCGCGGCGCTCTGGTGGTGACACGCTGGCGTGTCGAAGAGATCGCGGTGCCATCGGTGCCGCGGCGCTTTCCGGTCGGCGCGGGCGACGTGTTCCTGGCCGCCTACCTGTACGCGCGAGCAAGCGAACGCAATCCCGCCTCGGCCGCGCGCTTCGCGGTGCGCGCCAGCGCCGAGCACGTCGAGCACGGCCGGATCGGAAGCGCGGTCGGCGCGCAAGAGTCCGCGAAGTGACTCGCCGACCGTTCGCGCTGCTGGTCGCCGGCGTGTTGCTCGCGGGTTGCCTCGGCACCGTGGTGCAGGTGACGAACCAACCGAAGCCGGAGCCGCCACCGCCGCCGGTGCCCGAGAAGTTCGCGGCCGAGCAGGCGCCCGAGCTGGTGGCGTCGCAGGTTCCGGGCTGTCAGCTCGCGCCCTCGCTCGATCCGAATCTGTACTACTGCGCGAAGCAGGAGCACTGGTTCCGCTTCGCGATGAACCGCTGGTTCCTGGCTTTCGCGTGGGACGGCAACTGGTTCCCGGTGAGCGGCTCCGAGCTGCCCGCGGGCTTGAAGAAGATCACGCCGGCGACGGAGGTCGAGGCGACCAAGACGCGCGAGGACCGACTCGAGGAGCTCGAGAAGAAGCTCGAAGAGCTAGACGGCGAGCAGCAGGCGCCGTAGCTCGACGACGCTCTCGGCGAGCGATGTCGGCTCCGCGGCTTCGAGCTCGTCGAGCGATCCGTAGCCCCAGGTGACGGCGATCGCGTCGATGCCGTTCGCGCGCGCGCCGTGCACGTCGTGCATGCGATCGCCGACCATCACCACACGCTCGGGCCGGATTCCGGAGACGCCCGCGAGCGCGGTGGCCACGATCTCGGCCTTCTCGACGTGCGTGCCGTCCAGATGACTCCCCACCACCAGGTCGAAGTGTTTGGCCAGATCGAAGTGCTCGAGGATGCGCTCGGCGAACACCATCGGCTTGGACGTGGCCAGGCCGACGCGCAGCGCCGACGCGCGCAGGTCGCGCAACAGCTCGGGAATTCCCTCGTACACCTCGTTCTCGTACAGGCCCTGCTTTGAGAAGTACTCGCGGTAGTCGTCGACGGCGCGGCGCGCTTCGCTCTCGTCGAAGCCGAGCCGCTCGCGAAACGACCGCGCGAGCGGCGGGCCGATGAACGGCTCGAGCTCGTCGGCGTCGGGCGGCGCGATGCCGCGCTTGCGCAGCGCGTACTGGATCGAGCGCGTGATGCCGAGCTTGGGATCGGTGAGCGTGCCGTCGAGGTCGAACAGCACCGCGCCCCAGCGCGTCGGCGCGTCGACCCGCGCGCTCATTCCTTCCCAGCCTCGGTGATCTCGATCATGCGCTCGAGCGCGCGCCGCGCATCGCGCGCGATCTGCGCTTGTCCCGACGCGTCGAGCCGCTCGCGCGCGCCGCTGATCTCGTCGACCATGTCGCCGGGCAGCACGCGGTTCAAGTCGGGCGGCTTGCCCAGACGCAGCAAATCGAGCAGCGCGACCAGGTGCGGCGGATCGTTGCGCGACATGGTCGCGCAGCCGCAGCCGGCCATCGACTCGCCGGGCACGTCGGCCAGGTGCACGACCGTCACGCCGCGCAGCGCCGACTGCTCGGCAAGGTTGCGCACGAAGTGGCCTTCGGTGCCGACCGCCACGCGCGAGCCCGGTGCGAGCTTCGACACGTGCGCCCACAGCCAGCTCGTCGAGCCGCTGCCGTCGGCGAGATCGACGACCTCTTTCGGTGTCTCCGGGTGCACGACCACCGAGTAGCCGAGCGCGCGCCAGTGAGCCACATGACTCGGCTTGAAGATCGTGTGCACGCCGCAGAAGCCGCCCCACAGGATCAGCTCCGCACCGTCGAGCTTCTCGAGCTCGGCCGTCGAGACGTCGCCGCCCTCGTGCCCGGCGGGCAGCATGGCGATGCGCTCGCGCTCGATGCCGACCTGCGCCGCCACGTTGCGCCCGAGGTGTTGATCGGGAACGAAGAAGATCTTCCGCCCCTGCGCGCGCGCCCAGCGCATGATCGCGCCCGCGTTCGAGCTGGTGCAGACCGCGCCGCCGGTGCGGCCCGCGAGCGCCTTCACGCGCCCCGACGTGTTCATGTACGCGATCACCATCACGTCGTCGCCGAAGCGCGCTTGCAGCTTCGCGTAGGCCGGCGCGAGCATGAACTCCTTCGCCATCATCTCCATCGTGCAGCCCGACTTCGGGTTGGTGATGTAGACGTGCTGGTCGGGGCGCGCGAGCAGCGCGATCGCCTCGGCCATGAAGTGCACCGCTGACTCGACGAAGATACGCTTCTCGGGGTGCAGCACGGCCTCGCGCGCGAGCTGGTACGAGTCGGCGATCAGCCCGCCGTAGCGCTCGACCAACTTCACGATCTCGCCGCCCATGTAGTAGTGCGCGAGCAGGATCAGATCCGGCCCGAGCGCCGCGCGCGCAGGCTCGATGTAGCGGTCCATCCACGGCAGCACCGAGCGCGGCGTGCGGTCCGGCAGCGCCAGGTACTCCTCCGCGTACGGCTTGAACTCGGGCTGGTACCAATCGAGCGGCAGATCCGTCTGGCAGATCGGCACGTCCGGCTGGAGCACGATGCGGCGGGGGGCCTGCATGGACCGGGAACCTAGCACGCACGCCCTCGCGGCCGAGCCGGGCAGCGTCCGGGCGGAGAGGCTATGCTGCGGCCCCTCCGCGAGCTACGCTCGGGGACCAGTGTCGGGGCGTAGCGCAGCTTGGTAGCGCGCTTGGTTCGGGACCAAGAGGTCGCCGGTTCAAATCCGGCCGCCCCGACCATCGTCGTCTAGCGGTGACGACAGCGGATCGGACGGTGCTGGAGCGGTGGAACCACAACATCCACTACCACCCGGTCCTGCTGGGCGCGCTGTCGCGGGATTGCGGGCACGTGCTCGAGGTCGGCTGCGGCGAGGGGCTGCTCGCGCGTGAGCTGTCGAACGTGGCGCGGCGCGTGACGGCGATCGACGTCGACGTGGCGTCGATCGAGGTCGCTCGGCGCGAAGCAGCGGCGCCGAACGTCGAGTACGTGCTGGCCGACTTCTTCGCCCACCCGTTCGCGAACGCGTCGTTCGACGCGGTGGTCTCGGTCGCGCTGCTGCACCACGTCGACGCGGCGAGCGGGCTCGAGCGTATGGCGGACCTGCTGCGGCCGGGCGGAACGCTCGCCTTGGTCGGCCTCGCGCGCTCGCGCACGCCCGCGGACTTCGCCGTCGATGTCGCCGCCGCCGCTGGCACGCGCCTGCACAAGCTCACGAAGACGTACTGGGAGCACTCCGCGCCGAAGATCTGGCCGCCGCCCGAGACCTATGGCGGTATCCGGCGAGTGGCCAAGCGCGTGCTCCCCGGCGTGCGCTACCGGCGGCGCCTTCTGTGGCGCTACTCGCTGATCTGGCGGAAGCCTGCGGCCGGCTAGTTTCCCGTCTCTGAAGTTCCGATGCGGCTCTCGCGGCCGAGGCGCCGCGATCGCAAGGCGCGCGAGCGAGGCGAATCCGTTGATTCGTCGAGCGAGTGCAACGCCGAGAGCGCGAGCGAACTTCGGAGACGGGACACTAGCGGCGCCGGTTCGCGTTCGCGCCCTCGTCCTTGCTCGCCGGCGGTGCGCCGGGCGGCGGGTCGTCGAGGCTGGTCTTGACCTTGAGACTCGGCCAGGGCGAGACCTCCTTGACGGGCTCGCGGCGCATCAGCTGACGGCAGGCGCCGTTCTCGAGCTGGCCGGTCGCCGCGATCGCGCCCGCGACGGAGAGGCCGGGCTCGCCGGTCGTGCGCGACGCGCCCGTCACCAGCGCATCGCGGACGGCCCACGGCTCGAGGTCGGGCCGCTCGCCCGTGACGAGCAGCGCAGCGCCGGCGCTGAGTCCGACGGCGGTGACGCTGCCTGACTGCTCGCCGATGCGGCGGTCGGGTACCGAGGAGCCGTCGTTGCGCGGGTTCGAGAGCGCGGCCGCGACGCGCATCGGGCCACCCGGGCGCGGCGGCAAGACCAGGTCGGGCGCGATCAGCGTCGATGGCGTGGCGTTCACGACGATCAGTCCGCGCAACGGCCGCAGCAGCACGGCGCTGCTCTCCTCGCCGGACCACGGATCCCAGACCACGCCCGTGTCGCCGCCGTTCTTCTCGAGCCAGTCCTTGCGCCAGTGCGACGGGTACGAGCCGGTCGAGCCGACCTCGTCGCCCGGACCGCAGATCAGCGTCGCGCAGTTGTCCTCGGCGAAGAGCAGCGCGTCGTGCAGGATCCAGGACGCTTTCTCGCCGGGCCACGCGCAGGTCAGCACGCGCGCGCGTTCGCCCACCGCGTAGGCGACGCCCGCGGCGCGCGCCCAGGTGGAGCCGTGCAGCAGCGTCGGTGAAGAGTCGATTTCGCTCGCGCGCGGGTCGGCGTCGCGCGGCGCGGCCAGGCTCGTGCGCAGGTTCTCCTGTACGTCGACGACGACGATCTGCGCACGCGGTGCGACGCCGAGCGGAATTCCCGCGCCGCCCGCGCTCGCGGCCAGCGACGCGATGGCGGTGCCGTGTCCCCAGTCGTGGCGCGTGCGCTCGGTGGCGCCGTCCCAATCGCTGACGTCGCCCACCACGCCGAGCGCGAGCTTCGCGCCATTCTCGTCGCGCGCGATCGCGAGCTGCGCCAGGTTCACGCCGTAGCGGTCGCCGGGCACGCCGTTGCCGTCTAGGTCGTCGCCGCCGCGTTCGCTCGACTTGTCGTGCAGGTTCGGTACGAGCGCGGCGTGGTTCGTGTCGACGCCGGTGTCGATCACCGCGAGCCGCACGCCGTCACCCTGCTCCTGACTCCAGACCTGCGGCGCGCCGATCGCGACCAGCTCCGGGGTCGCGGAGTTCGCGGCCGCGCGCTTCACGGTCGCGCTCTGTACCGCCGTGCGGTACGCGTCGGAATCGGGATCGACGATGCGCGTCACCTCGCGCAGCGGCGTCGGCCAGTCCGCATGCGGCCCCACGCGCAAGAAGGCGCCGTCCGCGGGCAGGTAGCTCTCGGCGTGGATGCTCGGGTCGGTGCGCAGCCAGGAGACGGCCTGGTAGAAGTTCACGCCCTCGGGCAGATCGATCGCGACCCACAGGCCCAGACCGACAGCGTCGCGCGTGCCCGTGCGGTCGAACGGGAACGCCGGCAGCACGAGCGCGCCGAGCGCCTCGAGCGTCTCGTCGAGTGGCGCGAGGCCGAGCGCGTCGCGCGAGACGGGCTCGCGAAACGGCTCGGGCAGCCTGCGCAGCTTGAACAGCACGACGCCGCCCTGGTACGGATCGGCGACGGGCAGCGTCTGCGAGTCGGTGAAGGTCACCTGCGCTTCGGCGCGCAGCTCGCCCGCCTGACACAACACGGTGGCGGGCGACGCGACGCTCGGCGACGGCACGCGCAAGCCGTCGATCCCCTGCGCGAGCGGTTCGCCGTCGCTCTGCTGGCAGCGCGCGTCGGCCGCAGCCGTACCCAGGACGCGCAGCGTCGCCTCGGCGCCGAGCGTCGCGCTCGAGTTGCGCGGCTCGATGCGCAGCGTCTCGGCGTCGCCGGGCGCGGCGGCCGGCCGCCACAGCGGCGGCAGCGCGGGCGACGGTTCCAGGACCGTCGCACACGCGCACAGAAGTACCGACACACCGCTCGCGACGAACCCGAAGAATTCCCTGCTCATACGGGAGTCTTCGGGCGCTCTCGCGCGGAGCTGTTGGGCCGTCTCAGGGCCAGGCGAGAAACGTCAGTCGACGAACGCGCGCAGCACCCGCGCACGGCTCGGATGCCGCAGCTTGCGCAGCGCCTTCGCCTCGATCTGGCGGATGCGTTCACGCGTGACCGCGAAGTCCTGACCGACCTCTTCGAGCGTGTGGTTGGAGCGCTCGCCGATGCCGAAGCGCATCTTCAACACCTTCTCCTCGCGCGGCGTGAGCGTCGAGAGCACCTTGCGCGTGTGCGCGGCGAGATTGCGCTGGATCACCTCGTCGGTGATCGAGAGGCGCTTCTTGTCCTCGAGGAAATCGCCGAGGTGGCTGTCCTCGTCCTCGCCGATCGGCGTCTCCAGCGAGATGGGCTCCTTCGCGATCTTGAGCACCATCTGCACCTTCTCGAGCGGCATCTCCATCTCGTCCGCGATCTCCTCGGGCATCGGCTCGCGACCGAGCTTCTGCACCAGGTAGCGCTGCGCGCGCACGAGCTTGTTCATGGTCTCGATCATGTGCACGGGGATGCGGATCGTGCGCGCCTGGTCCGCGATCGCGCGCGTGATCGCCTGGCGGATCCACCAGGTCGCGTAGGTCGAGAACTTGTAGCCGCGCTGGTACTCGAACTTGTCGACCGCCTTCATCAGGCCGATGTTGCCTTCCTGGATCAGGTCCAGGAACTGCAGCCCGCGGTTGGTGTACTTCTTCGCGATCGACACGACCAGCCGCAGGTTGGCTTCGATCAGCTCGCTCTTGGCCTGACCCGCGCGCTCCTTGGCGACCTGGAACACGAGCAGCGACGCGCGCGTCTCTTCGAGCGTGCAGTGCGCCTCGTGCTCGATGGTCTGGACGCGGCGCTGCACGGCCTGCACGTCCTTCTCGGCCACCAGCACCGCTTCGGGATCGCCGCCGAGCTGGGCGAGCGCCTTCTTGCCCGGGATCGAGCGCCGGCGCGATTGCTCGGCCAGCGACAGGAACGCGTCCGCGCTGGTGACGCCGAACGGCGTCACGATCGAGCGGAGCTGGCGATGCTGCTCCTCGATCTCGGCGATGAAGGCGCGGATCTCGTCGGCGAGCCCGTAGATCGAGTCCTTCAGCATGCCCGTCTCGCGGATCCGCTGCGCGTTGCGCATGCGGATCTCGTCGACTTCCTGCGCGTTGCGCAGGCGCGTCTCCTTGCTAGTGCGCGGATTCGCGAGCACGCGCAGCCGGCGCTGCACGTCGGCCTGCGCGCGGCGCAGCTGCGTGAGCGCGCCGAGCAGCTTGTGCTTCTTGTCCTCGAGCGTCTCCGCCTCGCCTTCCGCGATCTGCGGGAACAGGTCCTTCACCTCGCGCTTGCCCTTGCGGATGTCGTCGCCCATCGCGAGCAGCTTCTCGACCGCTACGGGGCTCTTCAGGATCTCGGCCAGCGCGGAGTTCTCGCCCGACTCGATTCGCTTGGCGATCTCGACCTCGCCCTCGCGCGTGAGCAGCGAGACCGCACCCATCTCGCGCAGGTAGACGCGCACGGGATCGTTGGAGCGGTAGCCCTCGTACTCCTCCGACGAAGCCGGGCGACGGCGCGGCTCGGGCTTGCGCATCATCACCGGCGGCTGCCACTGGCGCACGGCCACGGAATGGCGGCGGAACAGCGCTAGCACCTCTTCGAGCTTCTCCGGAGCGCCGAGCACGTGGCCCGGCAGCACGCGCAGGAGCTCGGCCCCCTCGACGTGACCGTTCTCCTTCCCCTTGCGCAGGAGTTGCCGGAAGCTCGGCGGATGCGAGCCGTCACCGACACCGTTGTGCGTCGCGCTCCGGCCGTTCCGGCGCGCGACCCCGTTCGGTGTCGGGGAAGTCTTGCGTGCGGGCTTGGCCTGCACGGACAGTTGCTCGACGATTGCGCCTGGATTGCGCTTCGGCGTAGGGGTCTTGGGAGTTTTCGGCTGAGCCATTGGGGGGGGACTCCTTGGGCAACGGAGGGTAGAAAAGGTTAAACCTGTCGCATCTTCTTCTGCAGATCGTGTCTTCGCGACGTGATCCGCTGAAGCTCTTCGTCGATCTCGTTCTGTCCGGCTGGATCCGTGCAGGTTCCGCGCCGCTCCTCGAGCTCGTGCTTCGCGGCGGTGAGCGCGGCGATCTCGAGCTTGGAGAGGCAATCGGAAACGCTGCGGGCGGCGCTCTTCGCGTCCAGCGCCGGGGCTTCCGTCATGATCCGGTTGAGCAGGTCCTTCTGCTCCTGCTCGAGCTCGTTCGCCTCGGGCGAAACGAGACTTGCCGCTCCGCTGCGTGCGCCTGAAGCGCAGGCGACCTGCAGGCGCGCAAGCAGCGCGGCGCCCGCGTCGTTCGGCAGCCAATCCTGCTCGAGTGCATCGAAGGCGGGCAGCACTTCCGGATGCGCCGCGAGCGTCGCGATCAGCATGCGCACGATCGGCGAGACTTCGCTCGATTTCGGACGCGGACGCATCGGCGTCTCGGCGGCAGGGGTGCGCGACGTCTCGCGTTCGGCGCCCTGGCGCAGCGCCTCTTCGAGCGCGCTCGGCGGAATCTCGAGCCGGCTGGAGAGCAGGCGCGTGTAGGCGGCGCGCTCGACCGGATCGGAGAGCGCACGCAGATAGGGCGCCACGCTGCGCGCGGTTTCGGCCGCGGCCCAGGCGTGGCCGGCTCCTTCCTTCAGCGCGCGCTCGATCAGGTGATCGAGCAACGGCACGGCGCTCTCCACACACGAGCGCAGCGCGGGCAGACCCGACTTTGCGACCAGCGTGTCGGGATCCTCGCCGAGAGGCAGGAACGCCGCGCGCACGCGCAGTCCCTCGGCGAGCAGGATCGGCAGCGAGCGCTCGGCCGCGGTCTGTCCCGCCGCGTCGCCGTCGAACAACAACACGACTTCGGCGGCGTAGCGCCGGATGCGGCGCGCGTGCGCTTGGGTGAGCGCGGTGCCACACGGCGCGACGCCTTCGCCCAGACCCGCGCGGTGCAGCGCGAGCAGGTCGAAATAGCCCTCGACCACGATCACTCGGCCGCGCTCGCGGATCGCTTCGAGCGCCTGCGGCAAGCCGAACAGCGCGCGGCTCTTCTTGTAGACAGGCGACTCGGGCGAGTTCAGGTACTTGGGCGGCTCGCTTCCCATGCCGCGGCCGCCGAAGCCCGCGACCTGACCTGCGGGCTCGATGATCGGGAACACGACCCGCGCGCGGAAGCGATCGTAGTGTCCGTCGCCGCTCGGCCGCCGCGCGATCAGACCCGCGAGCTCGGCCTCTTCGACCGAGATGCGCGCGCGGCGCAGGTGCTGGATCAGGCTGTCCCAGCTGTCGGGTGCCCAGCCGATCCGGAAGCGCTCGGCCAGATCCTCGGGCACGCCCCGCTCGTGCAGGTAGCGGCGCGCCGCCGCGCCGTCGGGTCCCTGGAGGGCTTTGCGGAAGAACAGCGCCGCGGCCTCGTTGGCGCGAAACGCCGCGGCGGCCTGGCCTTCATCGCCTCCGCCGGTTTCGGGGATGGCGATGCCGAGCTCGCGCCCGAGCACGCGCAGCACGTCGGGGAAATCCAGACCTTCCATGCGCATGCGGAACGCGAACACGTCGCCGCCCGCACCGCAGCCGAAGCAGTAGAAGATCTGCTTGTCGGAATGGACCTGGAACGAGGCGGTCTTCTCGTCGTGGAAGGGACACAGCCCCCAGAAGCGGCTGCCCACCTTTTTGAGCGTCACGTGCCGACCCACGACCGAGACGATGTCCGCCCGGTCGCGAATTTCGGACACGACGTTCTCGGGGATTCGGCCCACTCCGCCCTACGCCCCCTACCGCACGACCCGACATGAATGAGAAAGGCCCGGGCAGGAACTGCCTCGGGCCTTCGACCGCTTACCTCAGACCTGAGCCTTGAGCTTCTTGAGAGCTCGCTTCCGGGCCGCGAGCGTCTTCTTCTTGTGACGCACGCTCGGCTTCTCGTAATGCTCGCGCTTGCGGAGCTCGTACATCAGCCCCGCCTTCTCACACTGCTTCTTGAAGCGCTTGAGCGCGCTCTCGAAGGACTCGTTCTCCTTCAGCTTCACACCAGGCAAACGAACTCCTCGCACTACGGCTTGCGGTGTTTCCTCGACCCGCCCCGTCACCTTGATCGGCCCACGTCGATTGCCCGACGTCGACCTGCCCTCGATGCCGCGTGAGGACGCTTGGAAACCGAGGGGTGAGAGGGGGGCTTGCTCTGATCAGCCTCTGGAACCGTGCCAGAACATCGTGATGTATCAAGCACTTAGAGGACTGACCTAACAGCGGCGGAAGCTAGCACAGGGCTTTCGCGGCGCGCAACACTGGCTCGCAACCGCGGCGCATAGCAGTGATTGGTCCGTCCACTTTCGACCGATCAAGCGACGACTGGTCGGACCAAAAGGCCACGCGCGGCGAGGTACGCCTTCGCATCCGGCACTCGAAACGTGCCGAAATGGAAGATGCTCGCGGCCAGCACCGCCGATGCGCCGCCACCCGAAGGCCCATCGTCGAGCGCCTCGCGCAGGTGCTCGAGCGAGCCCGCTCCGCCGGACGCGATCACGGGAATGCGCACCGCGCGAGTCACTGCGCGGGTGAGTTCCAAGTCATAGCCGTCGCGCGTGCCGTCGCGATCCATGCTGGTGAGCAGGATTTCGCCCGCGCCGAGCGCCTCGATGCGCGAAGCCCACTCCACAGCGTCGAGGCCGGACGCGCGCCTACCCCCATGTGTGTAGACCTCCCAGCCGCGCGCGGGCTCGTTCGGCTCGCGGCGGCGCGCGTCGACGGCCACGATCAAATTCGCCGAGCCGAGCTTCTGCGCGGTTTCGCTCACCAGCTCGGGGCGAGCCACCGCTGCCGAGTTCACCGAGACTTTGTCTGCGCCCGCGCGCAGAAGCGCGCGCACGTCGTCGACCGAGCGCACCCCTCCGCCGACCGAGAACGGAATCGTGAGCCGATCGGCGGTGCGGGAGACCAGCTCGAACATCGTGGCGCGGTTCTCGTGCGAGGCGTTGATGTCGAGGAAGCACAGCTCGTCGGCGCCCTGAGCGTCGTAGGCGGCCGCGACCTCGACCGGATCGCCGGCATCGATCAGGTCGACGAACTGGACGCCCTTCACGACCCGGCCGTCCTTCACGTCCAGGCACGGGATGATGCGCTTGGTCAGCACGACGCGAGCCTCGCGATCGCTTCGTCCACGCAGATCGCGCCGGAGTAGATCGCCTTGCCGACGATCGCGCCGGCGATCACGCGTGTGCGCGCGAGGCGCTCGAGATCGTCGAGCGAGCCGACTCCCCCCGAGGCCAGCACGGGGAAGGGCGAGCGGCGCGCGAGCGCGGCGGTCGCCTCCACGTTGGGTCCGCCGAGCAGGCCGTCGCGGCCGATGTCGGTGTGCAGGACCGCCGCGAGCGGCAGCTTCGCGAAGCGCTCGAGCACTTGCTCGACGGTCTCGTCGCGGGTCTCGCGCCAGCCGCGCACGGCGACGCGGCCGTCGCGCGCGTCGAGGCCGAGGATGATGCGCTCGGGGAATCGCAAAGCGAGCTCTTGCAGAAGGTCAGGTTGCTCGAGCGCCGCGGTGCCGATCACGACGCGCGCGGCACCCGCGCCGAGCACTTCCTCGACGCGCTCGCGCGAGCGCATGCCGCCGCCCACCTGAACGGCGAGCTCCGGGCAGGCGGCCAGAATCTTCCGCACGACCGCGTCATTGCCCGCGACGCCGTCACGCGCGCCGTCGAGATCCACGACGTGGATCCGGCGGGCGCCGGCGCGCGAGAAGCCGCGCGCGACCTCGACCGCGTCCGCGTCATAGCTCGTCTCGCGCGCGTAGTCGCCTTGCTCCAGGCGCACCACGTTCCCGCCGCGCAGGTCGATCGAGGGAATCAGCTCCACGCGTCGATTTCCGCAGCCAGCGCCTGGGCGAGCTTTCGCGCGCCGTAGTCCGCCAGGTCGGCCGCGGTCACCCACTGGAAGCCGCGCTGCCAGGCGCGGCGAAACGAGCCGAGATCGTCGGAGAGGGACGCCTGGGTCTCGTTGTACGTGCCCGACCAAAGCAGCGCACCTTCGATCGTGCGCAGCTCGAGCGTGAACCAGACCGCGGACGGCCGGCTCGACCCCGAAGGTCCGCCGGAGCGCTCGACGAAGCGGCGCACCGTCCCGGTCAGCACCGCGTCGGCGCCGAACGTGGTGCGCAACAGCTCGCCGCCGGAGCGGGCGCCGGCACCGGGCACCAGCACCGTCTTGTCGGGCGGGATGATTTCGAGATTGGTCTCCTGCGTCAGCGCTTGCAGCACGCGCGTGGAGACGATCCGGATCGCGTCGGAGTCGAGCGTACCGCCCGGCGCGGGCTCGCTCGAGAACGGCAACATCGCCAGCTTGCGCACGACCGTGGGCGCTTGCGGCTCGGCCACCTCCGTCCAGATGGGCGGGGCGCAGCCGAGCGTGAGGCCGACCAGTGCGGCGAGTACGAAGCGCGTCATGGCGTCGAACCTCGTGGCGTCCAGAGTCATGGCTTCCAGACGCAGAAGCGCTCGAGCAGGTCGAGACCGGCGCGCTGGCTCTTCTCGGGGTGGAACTGCACGGCCACGCACGCGTCGCGTCCGATCGCCGACGGAAAGGTCTCGCCGTACTCCGTCTGCGCGAGCCAGAAATTCCTGGGAACTTCGGTCGCGCGGTAGCCGTGCACGAAGTAGAAGTAGCCCTCGGCGATCACGGGGTGTTCGCTCACGGGCTTCACCTGGTTCCAGCCCATGTGTGGGACGGGCAAGTCGTAGGAATCGGGAAAGCGCGCGACGCGGCCGGGAATCGCGCCGAGGCACGGGCCGATTCCGCCTTCCTCCGCCTCGTCGAGCAGGACCTGCAGGCCGAGGCAGATGCCCAGATACGGCCGGCCGGCCGCGATGTGTTCTTTGAGCGCGTCGTCCAGACCCGCGGTTCGCAGCGCGGCCATCGTGTCGCGCACCGAGCCGACGCCCGGCAGCACCACGCGCCGCGCCGAGCGGACGTCGCTCGAAGCAGCCGTGACGCGCGCGCGCGCGCCGATCCGCTCCAGCGCCCGCGCGACGCTGCGCAGGTTCCCCATGCCGTAGTCGACGACCACGACCTCTTCACCGGCCTGCGTCACAGCGACCCCTTCGTCGACAGCGCGCCGCGAATCCGCGGGTCGATCGTGGTGGCCTCGTCGAGCGCACGGCCCAGTCCCTTGAAGATGCCCTCGATGATGTGGTGCACGTTGTGTCCGTACGAGCGCTCGACGTGCAGATCGACGCCGCCGTTCGTGCTGAACGCGTACAGGAAGTCCTCCACCAAGGCCGCGTCGAAATCGGCCACCCAGTCGCGCGTGAGCTCCACGCGATAGACGAGATAGGGACGGTTCGACAGATCGAGGTCGACGAGGATGCGAGCGTCGGCCATCGGGATGCGCGCGGAGCCGAAGCGGCGCAGCCCGGCGCCGTCGCCGATCGCGCGGCGCAGCGCTTGTCCCATCACGATGCCGACGTCCTCGACCGTGTGGTGCTGATCGACCTGCAGATCACCCTTCGCGCGCACGCGCAGATCGAACAGGCCGTGGCGAGTGAACGAGTCGAGCAGGTGGTCGAAGAACGGCATGCCCGTCTCGATCTGCGCTTCGCCCGTTCCGTCCAGACGCAGCTCGACAGTGATCTCCGTCTCGCGCGTCTTGCGGCTCACCGTCGCTTCTCGTGCCATCACGGCTCCTTCGTTTCTGAGAGGCGGATCTCCAGCGCGCGCGCGTGCGCATCGAGACCCTCGAGCCGCGCGAGTCGCGCGGCCGCGGGTGCGATGCGCCGGAACGCCGCTGCTCGGAGATCGATCAGGCTCATTCGGTGCTGGAAATCCTCGACGCCGATGCCCGAGAAGAAGCGCGCGGTTCCGCCAGTGGGCAGAACGTGGCTCGGCCCCGCCGCATAGTCGCCGATCGGCACGGGACTGTACGAGCCCAGGAAGATCGCGCCCGCGCACTCGATCCGCGCAAGCCAGCGATCGGGCTCGGCGACGCACAGCTGCAGGTGCTCGGCGCCGTAGCGATTGGCCAGCGCGCAGGCCTCTTCGAGATCGCGCGTCACGACCAGCAAGCCGCGCTCGCGCATGGATTTCCGGGCCGTGCTCTCGCGCGAGAGCGCGGGCAGCTGTCGTGCGACCTCGGCGCGGACCGCGGCCGCGAGCTCAGCGCTCGGCGTCGCGAGCACGACGCTCGCGAGCTCGTCGTGCTCGGCCTGCGCGAGCAGGTCGGCTGCCAGGAAATCGGCGCGCGCGCTCGAATCGGCGACGATGAAGACCTCGCTCGGCCCGGCCTCGGAGTCGATCGCGACGTGACCGAAGACCTGGCGCTTGGCTTCCTGGGTGTGGGCGGTGCCCGGGCCGACGATCTTGTCGACGCGCGCGATCTGCTCGGTGCCGAAGGCCAGCGCCGCGATCGCTTGCACGCCTCCGACGCGATAGACGCGCGTCACGCGGGCGAGCCGCGCGGCCGCGGCCACCGCAGGGTGGAGCTGCTTTCCGGGGCTGCACATGTGCCGGTCGGGCACGCCCGCGACCTCGGCCGGGATGCCGAGCATGAGCGTGGTCGAGGCGAGCGGCGCCACGCCCGCCGGGACGTAAATCCCGACCCGCCCGATCGGCCGCACGATCTGGCCCAGCCGCTCGTCGGCCGCGTCATGAGTCCAGGTCGCGGGCACGTGCAGGCGGTGAAAGGCACGCACGCGCTCCGCGGCCAGCTCGAGCGCCGCCAGGTCTTCGGCGGCAAGCTTTGCGGCGCCGGCTTCGAGCTCGGCTTCGCCGACGACCAGGTCCTCGGCGCGCAGACGGTAGCCGTCGAAGCGCTCGATCGCGTCGAGCACCGCGTCATCGCCGCGCCGGCGCACGTCGTCGACGATCACCGCAACGCGCTCCTGGAGCTGACCCCGTTCGACCGAGCGGCGCTGTTCGAGCGCGGCGAAACGCGCGGGAAAGCCCGCGTCACGCGCGTCGATCAGGGTGAGCTCGGGCGAAGGGCTCACGGCGCTACTCCGCCTCGCGGCGGATGCGTCCGCCGAGCTTCGCGATCTTGGCCTCGATGCGCTCGTAGCCGCGATCGATGTGGTACACACGGCGCACGCGCGTCTCGCCCGAGGCGGCCAGACCGGCGAGCACCAGACAGGCGCTCGCGCGCAGGTCGGTCGCCATGACCGGCGCGCCCGAGAGTCGGCAGGGTCCGTTCACGACCGCCGTCTTGCCGTCGATCTCGACGTCCGCGCCGAGCCGCACCAGCTCGGGCACGTGCATGAAGCGGTTCTCGAAGATGTTCTCGCTGATCGCCGAGACCCCGTCGGCCTGCGTCAGAACGGCCATGATCTGGGCCTGCATGTCGGTCGGGAAGCCGGGGTAGGGAGCGGTCTTGATGCGCAGTCCCCGGAAGCCGGCCGGTCGGCGCAGGCGCGCCCAGTCCGCGCCAACCTCGACTTCGAGCCCGGCCTCGCGGAACTTGTCGAGCACGACGCCGAGGTGCTCGGGCGCGATACCGGTCACCTTCACGTCGCCGCCCGGAACCATGGCGCCGGCCGCGAGCAGGGTGCCCGCCTCGATCCGGTCACCGGCCACGAAATGACGCAGACCCGAGAGACTCGTGACGCCCTGGACGACCAGGTGATCGGCGCTGGCCTGCTCGATCTGCGCTCCCATGGCGCGCAGCACGCCGATCAGCTCCTGGACTTCCGGCTCGCTGGCGGCGTTCTCGATCTCGGTCGTGCCCTCGGCGAGCACCGCCGCCATCAGCACGTTCTGGGTGCCGTTCACCGTGGGCAGATCGAACACGACGCGTGCGCCGCGCAGCCGCGTCACGCGCGCCTCGACGTAGCCGGCGGTCAGCTCGATCTTCGCGCCCAGGGCCGCCATCCCTTTCAGGTGCTGGTCGACCGGCCGCGCACCGATCGCGCAGCCGCCGGGCAGCGAGACGCGCGCGTGGCCGCAGCGCGCGAGCAGCGGCCCGAGCACCATGAACGACGCGCGCATGGTGCGAACCAGGTCGTAGGGCGCCTCGATCTCGCTCGGCTCCCCGCCCTCGATCCGCAGCGTATCCGACGATTCCCAACCGCCGCGAATGCCGAGCGCCGCCAGGATCTTCAGCATGGTGTCCAGGTCGCGGACGCGTGGAGCGTTTGCGAGTACGATCGGCTCGTCCGAGAGCAGCGCCGCCGCCATCAGCGCGAGCACGGAGTTCTTCGAGCCGCTCGCCTGCACGGAGCCGCGCAGCGGTACGCCGCCTTCGATGCGGAACTGATCCATTCAAACCTCCAGGAAACGACCCAGAATGACGCGCGGGATTCCGGCCAGATCGGGAAACCTCTCCACGGCCGCGGCACCCGCGGCGCGCAGCAGCTCTTCGACCGCGTCGGCTTGTCCTGCGCCGATCTCGAGC
>JANNLG010000162.1:0-15019 GCA_031396695.1 Deltaproteobacteria bacterium | reverse complement strand
AACGCCAGCTTCTGCGCCATTCCCTTCGTCGCCTGACGCGCCGTGATCGCCGCCGTCAGCGTCGTCTTCCCGTGATCCACGTGGCCAATCGTCCCCACGTTCACGTGAGGCTTCGTGCGATTGAACTTCTCCTTGGACATGGACTTGACCCCCGAGAGGAGCCGGCCGAAGGCCGGACGTTAGGCTGTTTGAACCACGCTGGCCGAGACCGACTCGGGCGCAGGAGCGTAGTGATGAAACTTCATGGTGTAGGTTGCGCGACCCTGCGTGATCGACCGCAGGCTGCTCACGTAGCCGAACATCTTGCCGAGCGGAACCTCGGCTTGGATCACCTGCGCGTTGCCGCGCGGCTCGACCATCGTGATCCGGCCGCGGCGCGCATTCAGATCGTCGATCACCGTGCCCATCGAAACTTCGGGTGCGACGACCTCGGTGAACATCACGGGCTCGAGCAGCACGGGCTTCGCGGCTTCGAGCGCGTCCTTCACGCCCATCGACGCGGCGATCTTGAACGCGAGCTCGGACGAATCGACGTCGTGGTACGAGCCGTCGACCAGCCGCACGCGCACGTCGACGACCGGGAAGCCGGCGAGGATTCCGGTCTGTAGCGCCTCGCGCACGCCCTGCTCGATCGACTTCCAGAACTCGCGCGGCACGCGTCCCTGCACGACGTCGGTCTCGTAGTCGATGCCCTTGCCGCGCTCGTTCGGCTCGACTTCGAGCACGACGTGCCCGTATTGGCCCTTGCCTCCGGACTGGCGGATGAAGCGACCCTCCGCCTTGGCCGCCTGCAGGATCGTCTCCTTGTAGGCGACCTGCGGCTTGCCGACGTTCGCCGCGACCTGGAACTCGCGCAGCAGGCGGTCGATGATGATCTCGAGGTGCAGCTCGCCCTGACCGGCGATCAGCGTCTGTCCGGTCTCTTCGTTGGTGTGCACGCGGAACGACGGATCTTCGACGGCCAGCTTGCCGAGCGCCTCGGACAGCTTCTCCTGATCGGCCTTGGTCTTCGGCTCGATCACGATTTCGATCACGGGCTCGGGGAACTCGATCGCCTCGAGCACGATCGACGCGTTCTCGGCGCACAGCGTGTCGCCGGTCAGTGTCTTCTTCAGGCCGACGATCGCGGCGATGTCGCCCGCGGAGATCGACTCGATGTCCTCGCGGTGATTCGCGTGCATCTGCATGATCCGGCTGACGCGTTCGCGTCGATCCTGAGTCGGATTCCGCACGTTCTGTCCGACCTTGAGCGTGCCGGAATAGACGCGCACGAACACGAGCTGGCCCACGTAGTGGTCGCTCATGATCTTGAAAGCGAGCGCGGCGAACGGCGCGTCGGGCTGCGCGGGCCGCTCGATCGTGTTGCCCTTCGAGTCGAGGCCCTTAACCGGCGGGACGTCGATCGGCGACGGCAGATAGTCGACCACCGCGTCGAGCAGCGGCTGCACGCCCTTGTTCTTGAACGCCGCGCCACACAGCACGGGCACGAGCTTCAAGCGGATGGTCGCCTCGCGCACCGCCTTGCGGATCGCGTCCTCCGACACGGGCTCGGAGTTCAGATAGCAGGCGAGCAGCGTCTCGTCGTACTCGGCGACGGACTCGAGCAGCTTGTCGCGGTACTCGGCGACCTGCGCTTCCATCGCCGCGGGAATCGGCTCGACGCTGAACTCGGCGCCCTGCGACTCGTCCTTGTAGACGATCGCCTTCAGCGTGATCAGGTCGACGACACCCGAGAAGCGATCCTCGCTTCCGATCGGGAGTTGGAGCAGGACTGGATTCGCGCCGAGCTTGGTGCGCATCTGCGCGACGACGTCGAACAGACTCGCGCCGATCCGGTCCATCTTGTTCACGAACGCGATGCGCGGAACTTCGTACTTGTCGGCCTGGCGCCAGACCGTCTCGGACTGCGGCTCGACGCCGCCGACCGCACAGAACACCGCGACCGCGCCATCGAGCACGCGCAGGCTGCGCTCGACTTCGATCGTGAAGTCGACGTGGCCGGGCGTGTCGATCAGGTTGATGCGGTGCTCGCGCCAGTGACAGGTGGTCGCGGCGGATGTGATCGTGATGCCGCGCTCCTGTTCCTGTTCCATCCAGTCCATCGTCGCGGTGCCTTCGTGCACCTCGCCGAGGCGGTAGTTGCGGCCCGTGTAGAAGAGGATGCGCTCCGTCGTCGTCGTCTTACCGGCATCGATGTGGGCCATGATGCCGATGTTGCGCGTGCGTTCGAGCGAGCGATCCCGGGACATGCTGCAGCCCCGCCCTACCAGCGGTAGTGGGCGTACGCCTTGTTGGCGTCGGCCATGCGATGAGTCTCTTCGCGCTTTCGGACCGCCTCACCGCGTTCCGCGGCGGCGTCGAGAAGCTCGGCGGCCAGCTTCTCCTGCATCGACTTGCCCGCGCGCGCGCGTGCGTACTGCACGACCCAGCGCATCGCGAGCGCGGAACCCCGATTGGGCGACACCTCGACGGGAACCTGATAGGTCGCGCCGCCGACGCGTCGGCTCTTCACTTCCACGCGCGGGCGCACGTTCTCGAGCGCGCGACGAAACACGCGGACCGGCTCTTCCTGTCCGCGCTCCTCGACGACCGCGAGTGCGCCGTATGCGATCGACTCGGCCGTGCTCTTCTTGCCTTGGCTCATGAGCACGTTGATGAACTTCGCGAGCTGGCGATCGCCGTACTTGGGGTCCGGCGTCGTGTCGCGGCGGGGTACTTCTCGTCGACGGGGCATTCTCTCGCTCCTACTTCCGTCGCTTCGTGCCGTAGCGGCTTCGGCCCTGGTTGCGTCCGTCGACGCCGAGCGTATCGAGCGTGCCGCGCACGATGTGGTAGCGGACGCCGGGGAGATCCTTCACGCGGCCACCGCGCACCAACACAACCGAGTGTTCCTGCAGGTTGTGTCCCTCGCCGGGGATGTACGCCCAGACTTCTCTGCCGTTCGACAGCCGGACACGCGCGACTTTGCGCAGTGCCGAGTTCGGCTTCTTCGGTGTCTGGGTCGACACGCGGATGCAGACGCCGCGCCGCTGCGGGCACTGCATCAGATCGCGCGCCTTGATCTTCTTTTGCTTGATCGCTCGTCCGTGTCGAACGAGCTGTTGAATCGTCGGCATCTCGGCCTCTGTGTGAGTGCGTAAGTCGCGAACGCTGGACCCCGAAGACCTTCGCGCAAACCCCTGCCCGCCCGCTGGGCGCTCGCAGGTCAGGGAGTTGCACCCCCCTGCGATACGCCCCGGTGGACGGCGACTCTTGTGCGGAGTTCCCTTCCGAGCGAGCTCCCCGAAGGCGCACCCTAAGGGATCTGCGTCCTCCGCTCGGAAGGGGGCGAATTATATTGGGAAACCGATCAGTGTCAACCGCGCCGAGCCAAACCGAAACTCGAGCGAAGGTCCGTTGCGTTAGAGCTCGAGTCCGCCGCTGCCTGAGGCCCCCCCGGAGCGTGCCATCAGCCCCGCTTCGGCCGCCTCGCTCGAGCGCGAGGAGGCTCGCGGCTCGACCGTCCGCTCCTCTTGGAGACCCGGGTCCGCGCCCTCGATGCGGATGCCCATGTAGCGGTAGCGAGGCATGCCTGTTCCCGCGGGGATCAGCCGACCCATGATCACGTTTTCCTTCAAGCCGAGCAGACGGTCGGTCTTGCCCGAGATGGAGGCCTCCGTGAGCACCTTCGTGGTCTCCTGGAACGACGCGGCCGAGATGAAGCTCTCGGTCGAGAGGGACGCCTTGGTGATCCCGAGCAGGATCGCCTCGGAGCGGGCCGTCTTTTTCCCCTCGGCTTCCATCTTCGCGTTCTCGGCGTCGAAGATGTGCTTCTCGACCTGCTCGCCGATCAGGAAGTCCGTGTCGCCCACCTCGATCACGCGCACCCAGCGCAGCATCTGCCGCACGATCACTTCGATGTGCTTGTCGTTGATCGACACACCCTGGAGCCGGTAGACCTCCTGCACTTCGTCGAGCAGGTACTTCGCGAGCTCCTTCTCGCCCTTGATCTTCAGGATGTCGTGCGGGTTCGACGATCCACCCATCAGGGCTTCACCCGCGCGCACGAAGTCGCCCTCGTGCACCGCGATGTGCTTGCCCTTCGGGATGTCGTAGTTCTTCGGATCTCCCGTCTCGGGCGTGACGATCACGCGCCGCTTGCCGCGCACGTCCGGACCGAACGAGACCGATCCGTCGATCTCCGAGACGATCGCGAACTCCTTCGGCTTGCGGGCCTCGAAGAGCTCCGCGACGCGCGGCAGACCGCCGGTGATGTCCTTGGTCTTGGTCGTCTCGCGCGGAATGCGCGCCAGCGTGTCGCCCGGCTCGACGAGCTCGTCCTCGTTGGTCACGATGTTCACGCCCACCGGCATCATGTACGACTGCAGCGTGTTGCCGTCCGCGTCGTCGACCAGGATGCGCGGCCGCAGATCGGGATCCTTGGCCTCGACGATGACCTTGCGCGAGAGGCCGGTGAACTCATCGACCTGCTCTTCCATGGTCTGGCCGGCGACGATGTCGCCGAACTTCACCTTGCCCGCGACGTTGGCCAGGATCGGGGTCTGGAACGGATCCCATTCGTGGATCAGCTGGCCGGCCTTCACCGGCGCACCGTCGGCGAGGTGCAGCTTCGCGCCGTACACCACCGGGTAGCGCTCGCGCTCGCGGCCGGTCGCGTCGACGACCGAGATCTCGCCGTTGCGGTTCATCACGATGATCGCCTTGTGCTTGTCTCGGATCGTGGTGATGTTCAGGTACTTGATCACGCCCTCGTTGCGCGCCTCGACGTGCGACTGCTCCACGCGCTGCGTGGCGGTACCGCCGATGTGGAAGGTGCGCATCGTGAGCTGCGTACCCGGCTCGCCGATCGACTGCGCCGCGATCACGCCGACCGCTTCTCCGAGGTTAACGAGTTTGCCCTGACCGAGATCGCGTCCGTAGCAGTGCGCGCACACGCCCCGCATGGCGTTGCAGGTGAGCACCGAGCGGATCGTCACGTGTTCGACGCCCGCGTCCTCGAGCTTGCGCACCTTGTCCTCGTCGATCTCCTGATTCGCGCCGACCAGCACCGCGTTCGTGATCGGATCGTTGATGTCCGCGAGCGCGACGCGCCCGAGGATGCGATCGCCGAGCCGCTCGATCACCTCACCGCCCTCGACGAGCTGGTGGATCTCGAGGCCGTCCAGGCTTCCGCAGTCGATCTCGTTCACGATCATGTCCTGCGCGACGTCGACCAGACGCCGGGTCAGGTAGCCGGAGCTCGCGGTCTTGAGTGCCGTGTCGGCGAGTCCCTTGCGCGCGCCATGCGTCGAGATGAAGTACTCGAGCACCGACAGACCCTCGCGGAAGTTCGCGAGGATCGGCCGCTCGATGATCTCGCCCGAAGGCTTCGCCATCAGGCCGCGCATGCCGGCCAGCTGGCGCACCTGCTGTGCGGAGCCGCGCGCGCCGGAGTCGACCATCATGAAGATCGAGTTCATGCTCGGCACCGTCACGGTCTCGCCCGCTCGGTCCTTCGTGTCTTCGTGCGCGATCGCCGCCATCAGGTTCTGCGACAGCTCGTCGGTGACGGCCGCCCAGCGGTCGACGACCTTGTTGTAGCGCTCACCGTCGGTGATCAGGCCTTCCTGGTACTGGCGCTGGAACTCGCCGACGTCGTTCTGCGCCTCGGCGATCAGGCTCGCCTTGGTCTTCGGAACCTTCATGTCGTCGATGCAGATCGAGATGCCCGCGCGGGTCGCGAACTCGTAGCCGAGCGTGCGCAGCCGGTCGGACAGGATGACTGTCGCCTTGTTGCCCACGCGGCGGTAGACCTCGTTCACGAGATCGCCGAGCGTCTTGCGGTCCATCACGCGGTTCACGAGTTCGAACGGCACGCCCTCGGGGACGATGTCGAAGAACAGCGCGCGACCGACGGTGGTCTTCTGCAGCTTGCCCTCGATGCGGGCCTCTACCGAAGCCTGCAGATCGACGACGCCCGCGTCGTAGGCGGCGCGCAGGCTGTCGATCGACGCGAACTTCATGCCCTCGCCCTGCGCGAACTGGCGCTCGCGCGTCAGGTAGTACGCGCCGAGCACGATGTCCTGGGTAGGCGTGATGATCGGCTTGCCGCTGGCCGGCGAGAGGATGTTGTTGGTGCTCATCATCAGCACGCGCGCTTCGATCTGCGCTTCGACCGAGAGCGGCAGATGGACGGCCATCTGATCGCCGTCGAAATCCGCGTTGAACGCGAAGCACACCAATGGGTGTAGCTGGATCGCCTTGCCGTCGATCAGCACGGGCTCGAACGCCTGGATGCCGAGCCGGTGCAGCGTCGGCGCCCGGTTCAGCATGACCGGGTGCTCCTGGATCACTTCGGCCAGGATGTCCCAGACCTCCGGGCGCTCTTTCTCCACCATCTTCTTTGCAGCCTTGATGGTGGTCACGTAGCCGCGCTGCTCGAGCTTGGAATAGATGAACGGCTTGAAGATCTCGAGCGCCATTTTGTTGGGCAGTCCGCACTGGTGCAGGCGCAGCTCCGGGCCGGCCACGATCACCGAACGGCCGGAGTAGTCGACGCGCTTGCCGAGCAGGTTCTGGCGGAAGCGGCCCTGCTTGCCCTTCAGCATGTCGCTGAGCGACTTCAGGGGGCGCTTGTTCGGACCCGTGATCACCTTGCCGCGCCGGCCGTTGTCGAACAGCGCGTCGACGGCCTCCTGCAGCATGCGCTTTTCGTTGCGGATGATGACTTCAGGAGCGTTCAGCTCGAGCAGCCGCTTCAAGCGGTTGTTGCGGTTGATCACGCGCCGGTACAGATCGTTCAGATCCGAGGTCGCGAAGCGCCCGCCGTCGAGCGGCACGAGCGGCCGCAGGTCGGGCGGGATCACGGGGACGACTTCGAGAATCATCCACTCGGGCTTGTTCGCGGACTCCTTGAACGCGTCGAGCACCTTGAGACGCTTGGCGAGCTTCTTGCGCTTGGCCTCGCTGGTGGCCTCTTTCATCTCCGTGCGCAGCGTGACGGTCTCTTCGTCGACCTCGATCTTGGCGAGGATTTCGCGGATCGCTTCGGCGCCGATGCCGTACTTGAACGCGTTCGGTCCGTACTCTTCCTTGCACTGCATGAGCCGCTCGTCGCTGAGCAGCTCACCGCGGCGCAGCGGCGAGTCGAGCGCATCGATCACGATGTGCGACTCGAAGTAGAGCACGCGCTCGAGGTCCTTCAGCGTCAGCTCGAGCAGGTTGCCGATGCGACTCGGCAGCGACTTGAGGAACCAGATGTGGGCGACCGGCGCGGCCAGCGTGATGTGCCCCATGCGCTCGCGGCGCACCTTGGACTGGATCACCTCGACGCCGCACTTCTCGCACACGACTCCGCGGTGCTTCATGCGCTTGTACTTGCCGCAGTTGCACTCGTAGTCCTTGACCGGACCGAAGATCTTGGCGCAGAACAGCCCGTCGCGTTCCGGCTTGAACGTCCGGTAGTTGATCGTTTCGGGCTTCTTCACTTCGCCGTACGACCACTCGCGGATCTTTTCCGGCGAGGCGATCGTGATCTTCATGCCCGAGAAGCTGAGGGGATCCTTCGGCTTCTCGAAGAGATTGTAGAGGTCGCGCATCTAGGGCACTCCCTTCGGTTCTTACTGGATGTCTTCGAGCAGATCGATGTTGAGCCCGAGGCTCTGCATCTCTTTGATGAGCACGTTGAAGCTCTCGGGCAGACCCGGCATGAGCTCGCAGTCGCCCTTCACGATCGACTCGTACATACGAGTGCGACCGATCACGTCGTCCGACTTCACGGTCAGGAATTCCTGCAGTGCGTAGGCCGCGCCGTAGGCTTCCATCGCCCACACTTCCATCTCGCCGAGCCGCTGTCCGCCGAACTGCGCCTTGCCGCCGAGCGGCTGCTGCGTAACCAGCGAGTACGGACCGATCGAGCGCGCGTGGATCTTGTCGTCGACCAAGTGGTGCAGCTTCATCATGTACATGATGCCGACCGTCACATCGCCGTGGAATGCCTCGCCGGTGCGACCGTCGAAGAGCACGGTCTGGCCGGAGTCAGGCATGCCCGCGTTGGTGAGCGCTTCCTTGATCTCGTCCTCGGTCGGGCCGTCGAAGACCGGTGTCGCGGTGTGTACGCCGCGCACGTGGCGCCGCGCCATGTCCATGACTTCGTCGTCGTCGAGTCCGTCGACCAGCTTCTTGGAGTTGGGCTTGGCCATGATCGCCTTGAAGCGCTCGCGCATCTTCGCCGGCGTGTAGTGCTCGTCGAGGTGCGCCTGCACCTGCTCGCCGAGTCCGCGCGCGGCCCAACCCAAGTGTGTCTCGAGAATCTGGCCGATGTTCATGCGCGACGGAACGCCGAGCGGGTTCAGCACCAGCTCGACTGGGTTGCCGTCGGGCATGTACGGCATGTCCTCCTCGGGGAGGATGCGCGAGATGACGCCCTTGTTGCCGTGGCGGCCGGCCATCTTGTCGCCGACCGAGAGCTTGCGCTTGGTCGCGACGTAGACCTTGACCATCTTGAACACGCCCGGCGGCAGCTCATCGCCCTTCTTCAAGCGCCCGATCTTCTCCTCGAAGACCGTCTTGATCAGGCTGGCCTGCTCTTCTGCCGCGGCCAGCGTCGTCTCGATGCGGGTCTGCTTGGCCGTGTTCTCGACTCGAATGTCGCGCCACTTGCGGCGCGGCACGTCGGCGATCAGCACGTCCGTGATGGTGTCGCCCGGCGAGAGCCAGGCGTCCTTCTTGCGCTCGTCGGCCATGCGCACGCTCGAGCGCTCGCCGATCAACAGATCCTTCACCCGGTTCAGCGCCGACTCGCGGACGATCCGGATCTCGTCCTCCTGGTCGATGCGCAGCTTCGCGATCTCGGCGTCGGTGATCGAGCGGCCGCGGTCGTCCTTGTCGGTGCCGCGGCGCGAGAACACGCGCGCACCGATCACGATGCCGCTCTGACCCGGCGGAACACGCAGCGACGTGTCGCGAACGTCGCCGGCCTTCTCGCCGAAGATCGCGCGCAAGAGCCGCTCCTCGGGCGAGAGCTGGGTCTCGCCCTTCGGCGTGATCTTGCCGACCAGGATGTCGTCGGGCTGGACCTCGGCGCCGATGCGCACGATGCCGCTCTCGTCGAGGTCGGCGAGCGCTTCCTCGCCGACGTTCGGGATGTCGCGGGTGATCTCCTCGCGACCCAGTTTGGTGTCGCGCGCGACGACCTCGAACTCCTCGATGTGGATCGAGGTGAACAGATCGTCCTTGACGATCTTCTCCGAGATCAGGATCGAGTCCTCGAAGTTGTATCCGCCCCAGGGCATGAAGGCGACCAGGATGTTGCGGCCGAGCGCGAGCTCGCCGCGGTCGGTGGCCGCGCCGTCGGCGATCACCTGACCCCTCCGGATGCGCTGACCGACCTTCACGATCGGCTTCTGGTTGATGCAGGTGTTCTGGTTCGAACGCCGGTACTTGATCAGGTTGATGATGTCGGGTGCGGAGTCGGCACCCTCCGCGTCGGGATCCGGCTTGATCACGATGCGCGAGGCATCGACGCTCTCGACCAGCCCGCTGCGCTTGGCGACGATCGTCGCACCGGAATCGCGCGCGACCACGCCCTCCATTCCGGTCCCGACCAGCGGCGCGTCCGTGCGCAGCAGCGGCAGAGCCTGGCGCTGCATGTTCGAACCCATCAGCGCGCGGTTCGCATCGTCGTTCTCGAGGAACGGGATCAGCGAAGCCGCCACCGACACGAGCTGGTTCGGCGACACGTCCATCATGTCGATCTCTTCGCGGGCGAGCATCACGAACTCGCCGTTCTCGCGCGCGGAGATCACGTCGCTCTTGAGCTTGCCGTCCGTGCCGATGGTCGCGTTCGCCTGCGCGATCGCGACGCGCTCCTCTTCGAGCGCCGACAGGTAGCGGACGTTGTCGGTGACCTTGCTGTTCTTCACTTCGCGGTACGGCGTCTCGATGAAGCCGTAGTCGTTCACGCGCGCATAGGTGGAGAGCGACGCGATCAGACCGATGTTCGGTCCTTCCGGCGTCTCGACCGGGCAGATGCGCCCGTAGTGCGTGCTGTGGACATCGCGCACCTCGAAGCCGGCGCGCTCGCGCGTGAGACCACCGGGCCCGAGCGCCGACAGCCGCCGCTTGTGCGTGACCGCCGACAGCGGGTTCGTCTGGTCCATGAACTGCGAGAGCTGGCTCGAGCCGAAGAACTCCTTGATCACCGCCGAGACGGGCTTGGAGTTGATCAGATCGTGCGGCATGAGCTGCTCGATCTCCTGCAGGCTCATGCGCTCCTTGATCGCGCGCTCCATTCGCACCAGACCGATGCGGTACTGGTTCTCGAGCAGCTCGCCGACCACGCGCACGCGCCGGTTGCCGAGGTGATCGATGTCGTCGATGCGCTTGTCGGGATCGCCGTTCTTCAGATCGACCAGGTATTTGACCGCAAGGAGGATGTCCTCCTTGCGCAGCGTGGTCTCGTCGAGCGGCACGTCGACGCTGAGCTTGTGGTTCAGCTTCAGGCGGCCGACGCGCGACAGGTCGTAGCGCTCGGGGTTGAAGAACAGGTTGTTGAAGACGGTGGTGGCCGTCTCGATCGTCGGCGGATCGCCCGGTCGCAGGCGCCGGTAGATGTCGATGATCGCCTCTTCCTTGGTCATGGTCTTGTCGGCGTTCAGCGTGTCGTGGATCGCCGTGCCGGTCGTGACCGGATCCAGGTAGAGCAGCGGGAACTCGAGCAGGTTGCGCTTGCGCAGCTCTTCGAGGATCTCCTCGGTGATCGACTCGTTACACTCGAGGATGACCTCGCCCGTGCTCTCGTCGACGATGTCCTCGGGCGCGACGCGCTTCACGCCGTCGTCGCGGACCAGATCGTCGAGACCGATCGGAATCCACTCGACGCCCGCTTCGCGGACCTTGCGCACCGCGGCCTGCGTGAACTTGCGGCCCTCGCGCACGATCGTCTCGCCGTCGTCGCTCTTGATCGACTTGGTCACGCGCTGGCCGAGCAGCTTCTCGGGCGCGGCGACCTTCTTCACGAGCTTGCGGCCGTCGATCTTGATGATCTCCGGCGCGTAGAAGAACGAGAGCAGCTCCTCGGGCGAGTAGCCGAGCGCCTTCAGCAACACCGTTCCGTGCAGCTTGCGCCGGCGGTCGATGCGGACCTGGATCAGATCCTTGTGGTCGAACTCGATGTCGAGCCACGAGCCTCGGTACGGGATCACGCGCGTCGAGTAGAGCTTCTTGCCGGCGGAGGTGACGGCCGTCGATTGACCGGTGTCGAAGAAGATGCCGGGCGAGCGGTGGAGCTGCGAGACGATGACGCGCTCGGTCCCGTTGATGATGAACGTGCCGTTCTCCGTCATCACCGGGATTTCGCCGAAGTAGACCTCCTGCTCCTTCACGTCGCGGATGTTCTGGTGCCCCTCTCCGGGGTTGTCCCAGACGATCAGCCTGATCGTGACCTTGATCGGCGCGGCGTACGTCATTCCGCGCTGCAGGCACTCCTGCACGTCGTACTTCGGCTTCTCGAGGGTGTACGAAACGAACTCGAGCGAGGCCGTCTCGTTGAAGTCCCGAATCGGGAAGACGGAATGGAACACCGCCTGCAACCCGACCTGCTCGCGCTTTTCTGGCGCGACATCGGCCTGCAGAAACCGCTCGAAGGAACGGTTCTGAATGTCGATCAGATTCGGGATGTCGATGATTCGCGCAATCTTGGAAAAGTCCTTCCGGAGTCGACCCGAATTGAAGGAAGCTTCCATTCACCCTCCCATTCTCGAACGCGCGCGCGAATGCACGGGCGAGCGAGGCCGGTTGTTCCGGCTTGGTATACGAACGCGATGATGTTTCGAGCTCGCGCGCGGCGAGCTCACGGAGTCTCTTGATCTCGACCGACCCACCCGACGCTTCGATCTGCGCCTTGATCTTGGCCGCCTCGTCCTTGGAAACGCCTTCCTTGACGGCCTTCGGAGCGCCCTCGACCAGGTCCTTGGCTTCCTTCAGCCCCAGTCCCGTGACGGCGCGAACTTCCTTGATGACCTGAATCTTCTTCTCGCCGGCTGCGGTGAGAATGACGTCGAACTCGGTCTTCTCCTCGACGACCGCGGCAGCGCCGCCCGCTGCCGGTCCCGCCACCGCGACCGCTGCGGGTGCCGCCGTCACGCCCCACTCCTGCTCCATCTTCTTGATGAGCGAAGCGATTTCCATGGGCTTGAGTTCGTTGATCTGCGAGAAGATGTCTTCGACGGTTGCCATTGTCGTTGCCTCCTGTGCCCGGATCGAATTAAGGCGCGACCTGCGCCAGAGCCGGGACTACCTGGTTGTGGTGAGAATCAGTTCGACTCGAGCTTCTGCTGGCGCTGTTCCAGCGCGTTGCGCAGATGCCCGAGCAGTGACTGGAGCGTGCCCGCGAGATTGCGAAGCGGTGACTGCAGCGTGCCCGCGAGCATGCCGCGCAGCTCGAGCTTGCTGGGCAGCAGCGCGAGCACCGCGACGCCGGCCGGATCGACCAGCTCGCCCTCGACGACTCCGCCCTTGATGCGGAACTTCGTGTTCTCCTTGGCGAACGCGACCAGCACCTTCGCCATCGCCGAAGGCTCGTCGAAGGCGATCGCGATCGCGGTCGGGCCTTCGAGGTGCTTGGCGAGCGGCTCGTGCTTCGTTCCGCGCGTGGCGATCTTGAGCAGCGTGTTCTTGGCGACGCGATACTCGATCTGCTTGCCGCCCGCCTCGCGAAGCTTTGCGCGCAGTGAGTTCGCGTCATCGACGGTCATGCCGCGGAAATCGACCGCGACCAGCGAGTTCGCGGTCGCGACCTTGGCGCGGAGCGCGTCGACCTGTTCGGTTTTCTGTTGTCGGGTGAGCATGGATTGCCTCCGCCTAGACGGCGAGCTGTGCCTGGAGATCGGCGGGGTCGAGCCGGATGCCGGGACCCATCGTGGAAGAGATCGAGACTTTCTTCATGTACACGCCCTTGGCGGACGCCGGCTTGGCGCGGACGATCGCATCGGTGATGCTGAGCAGGTTCGCGCCGAGCTGCTCCTTCGAGAAGGAGAGCTTGCCGAACGGGGCATGCACGATGCCGTTCTTGTCGACGCGGAACTCGATCTTGCCGGCCTTCTGCTCGGCCACGGCGCGACCGATGTCCTGCGTCACGGTGCCGACCTTCGGGTTGGGCATCAGACCGCGCGGCCCGAGCACGCGCCCGAGCTTGCCGACCACGCCCATCATGTCGGGCGTCGCGAGCACGCGGTCGAAGTCGAGCCAGCCGTCCGTGATCCTCTTCGCGAGGTCGTCGCCGCCGACTTCGTCCGCGCCGGCTTCACGCGCCTCGCGTTCCTTCTCGCCCTTCGCGAACACGACCACGCGGGACGACTTCCCGGTGCCGTGCGGGAGCGAGACGGCGCCGCGCACGTTCTGGTCCGCATGGCGCGGATCCACAGATAGGTTGAACGCGACCTCGGCCGTCTCGTCGAACTTCGCACGCTTGCTCGCGACCAGGAGCTCGAGTCCCTCACGGTACGCGTACTTCTGGTCGTGATCGATGCGTTCCGCGATCGTGCGGTAAGTCTTCCCTCTCGCCATTTCAGCCCTCGACGTCGATGCCCATCGACCGCGCCGTGCCCTCGATGATGCGCATGGCGGCGTCGATGTCGTTAGCGTTCAGATCGGGCAGCTTGATCTGCGCGATCTCCTTCACCTGGGAGCGCGACACGCTCCCGACCTTGGTCTTGTTCGGCACGCCCGAACCCTTCGCGAGCTTCGCGGCGCGCTTCAGCAGCACCGCGGCCGGGGGCGTCTTCAACACGAACGTGAAGGTTCGATCCGAGAAGATCGAAATCACGGCGGGGATGATGAGTCCCTGCTGATCCGCAGTGCGGGCGTTGAACGCCTTGCAGAACTCCATGATGTTGACGCCGTGCTGGCCGAGCGCCGGACCGACCGGCGGCGACGGGTTCGCCGCCCCGGCGGGGCACTGCAGTTTCACGACCGCGATCATCTTCTTGGCCATCGCCTAGACCTTTTCTACGTGCTCGTAGGACAGCCAAACCGGCGTCGCACGACCGAAAACCGCCACCAACACCTGCACCTGCTCCTTCTCCGGCTTGACTTCGCCCACCGTGCCCGAGAAGTTCGAGAACGGGCCTTGGATCACCCGGACGCCCTCGCCCTCTTCGAAACTGACCATGGGCTTGGGCTTCGACGTCTGCGTCTGGCCGAGCATGCGGCGAACGTCTTCCTCGGGGATCGGCGTGGGCTGCGAGCCCGAGCCCACGAAGCCGCTGATCTTCGCGGTGTTCTTGACGATGTGCCACAACTCGTCGTCGAGCTGCATCTTCACGAGCAGATATCCCGGCAGGAACTTGCGCTTGCTCGTGCGCCGCTGACCCTTCACGACCTCGACCACGTCCTCCTCGGGGATCACGATCTCCTCGAGCGCCCCTTCGCGGTTGAACTGCTTGGCCCGCTCGAGCAGAGACTGCTTTGCGCGAGCCTCCTGGCCCGAAAAGGTGTGAATCACGTACCAAGCCGCCGACACTACACACCCCTCAGTCGCTGCAATCCCGTGCCCATGCTCATGGCCAGACCGTCGTCATGAACCAGCCCAAAATCCCGTCGACCGCGAAGAGAGCGACCGCCACCAGAGCCACCAACACGATCACGCCGATGGTGCCGCCGACCGTTTCCTTCTGGGTCGGCCAGGTGACTTTCTTGAACTCGACTTGGACCTCGTTCAGGAACTCGCGCCCCTGCACGGCCCAGTCGACCGGGTTCTTGCTCTCCACGCGCCCACCTCGTTCGGAAACTCGTTCGCACTGCCTGGAATTGGCAGGTCAGGAGGGACTCGAACCCCCAACCTGCGGTTTTGGAGACCGCTGCTCTACCAGTTGAGCTACTGACCTGTACGAACCGTCGCGTTACTCGATCACTTCGGCGACGACGCCGGCGCCCACGGTGCGGCCACCCTCGCGGATCGCGAAGCGAAGTCCCTGCACCATCGCGATCGGGGTGATCAGATCCACCTTGATCGTGATGTTGTCGCCAGGCATCACCATCT
>JANNLG010000153.1:0-18492 GCA_031396695.1 Deltaproteobacteria bacterium | reverse complement strand
GTGGCCGACGTCCCAGATCAGCCGGTCGCGCGGCGTGTCGAACACGTAGTGCAAGGCAACGGCCAGCTCGACCGCGCCCAGGCCCGCGGCCAGGTGTCCGCCCGTGCGCGAGATGGTGTCGATGATCTCCGAGCGCACGGCGGTGGCGACCTCGGGCATGCGTGCCTCGGGCAGCTTGCGCAGGTCTTCCGGGGAATGGATCGCGGTCAGGATTTCGTTCATGCGGCCCTTACGTTGACCGCCCGCTCACCGCGCCAGCCAACCCGCGCAGATATACACCGCCGGACCCGAACGAGTCCGCCGCCGCCAGCGCATCGGCGACCTCCGCGGCCACACGCGCGCGCGCGGTGGGCTCGTCGCAGACGCGCAAGATGGAACACTCCTCCGGGTCGTCGTCGAGCAGGTCGTCGACCATTTGGAACGCGCGGCCATAGCAGAGGCCGAAGCGGTCGAGGCGCTCGAGCTCGCCGGCCGGTCGGCCGGCGACCGCTCCCGGCGCCCAGCTCGAGAAGCGGAACAGGGCTCCTGTCTTGCGCTCGTGGATCGAGCGCACAAGCTCGGACGTGGCGAACTCGGGGGTGAACGCGAGATCGTCGACCTGCCCACCCACCAGCGCGCGCGAGCCCGCCGCCTGGGCGAGGCGCGCGAACACCGCGCTCGGCAGCTCCGCGCGCGCGAGCGCTCCGAACGCTTCGGCCAGCAGCGCGTCGCCGACCAGGATCGCGTTCGCCTCGCCGTACTTGATGTGCACCGTCGGCCGGCCGCGGCGCAGCGCGTCGTCGTCCATCGCCGGCAGGTCGTCGTGCACGAGCGAGTAGGTGTGGACCAGCTCGACGGCCGCGGCGACCGGCAGCGCGCGGCTTACATCGAGCCCGCAGGCGTGCGCAGCGGCGAACACCAGCGCGGGTCGCAGGCGCTTGCCTCCGGAATAGACCGCGTAGCGCATGCCCTCGTGAAGCGATTCGGGTGGCTCGCTGGCGCGCGGCAGGAGTTCATCCAGGTAGGCATCGAGGCGTGCAACGCTCGCTGAAAGGAACGTCTCGAGTTCGGCGTCTTCACTCACGAATCATCTCCGAGCTCGAGCGCGCGCTCGAGCGGACCGGTCGAGCTTTCCTCGAGCTTGCGGATGCGCAGCTCGGCGGCTTCGAGCCGGCCCGAGCAGAGCTTCGCGAGCGCGACGCCGGCCTCGAACGTGCCGAGCGCCTGCTCGAGGTCGAGCTCGCCGCTCTCGAGCTTGTGGACCAGCGCCTCGAGCTGCGCGAGCGCCTCTTCGAAGCGCGGCGCGGAAGCGTCGGACACGGCCTCGGCCGGCGCGGCGCTGCCCTTGCTGCGGGTGGCCATCAGTCCTCCACGGACTCGCGCACCGTGGCGCGGAGCCGACCGCGCGCGAGCCGCACGAGTATACCCTCACCGGCCGGCGCCTGGCTGGCGTCGCGCAGGATCGCGCCATCGGCTTCGCGGAAGGCCAGGCCGTAGCCGCGCCCGAGCACGGCCAGCGGCGACAGCGCGTCGAGCCGGCCCGCGGCGCCGCCGAGCCGCGCTCGCGCTCGCTCGTGCGTGCGCGCCATCACGGCGGAGAGCCGCACGCGCAGCTCGCGCAGCAAGAGCGCGCTCTCGCGCAGGCGCCGCGCAGGGTGCACCAGTCCGCGGCGCAGCGCCTCGAGCCGGTGCGCGAGCTCGCGCAGAATCGCGCGCACGCGCGAGGTCAGCCGCAGCTCGAGCTCGTCGACGCGCTGCAGAAGCTGCGCGGCGTCGGGTACGACCAGCGCAGCGGCCGCCGTGGGCGTGGCCGCGCGCACGTCGGCGACCAGATCGGTGAGCACCCAGTCGGTCTCGTGGCCGATCGCGGAGACGACCGGCGTGTGCGCCTCGAACACCGCGCGCACTAGCTCTTCGCGGTTGAAGTTCCACAGATCCTCGAGCGATCCGCCGCCGCGCGCGAGCACGATCACGTCGATGCTCGGATCCGCGTCGAGCAGGTGCAGGCCGCGCACGATCTCGCGCCAGGCGCCCTCGCCCTGCACGCGCGCGTCCCAGATCACGACCTCGGTGGCGGGAAAGCGCCGGCGCAGCGCGCGCAGAAAGTCGTGGATCACCGCGCCCGAGATCGACGTCACGATTCCGATCCGGCGCGGCAGGAACGGCAGCGCGCGTTTGTGCTCGGCGTCGAACAGTCCCTCGGCCGCGAGCTTCGCCTTCAGCTTCTCGAACGCCGCACGCAGCGCCCCCTCGCCGCACGGGCGCAGGTCGGAGAGCACGAGCTGCAGGCTGCCGCGTTCGGCGTACACGTCGAGTCGACCGCGCGCCTGCACGAGCATGCCGTCCTGCGGCTCGAAGCCCAGCGCGCTGGCCGCGCCGCGGAACATCACCGAGCGGATCAGCGCGCCCTCGTCCTTCAGGTCGAAGTACAGGTGACCGGGCCGCGAGCGGAACAAGGACGCGATCTCGCCCTCGACGCGCACTTCACCGAACGCGTCGCGCAGCGTCCCGCGCAGCAGCTCGACGAGCTCCGATACACCGAGCACCGGCACGCCGTCAGCGTCGGGAATTCCTTCGCGCACGCGGCGACGTTACCGCAGGGCGTTGCTGCCGGTCAGTCCGCGCTCCGGGCCTGGTTCACGCCGGCCGTCTCGCCGCTGAGCTTCGAGAAGATCGTCCAGCTCTTCAGCAGCTCGACCGCGCGCGTGAGCTGGCGATCGTTGGGGAGCGCCTTCTGGAAGCGCGCCGCCTTGGCTTCCTCGGTGTTGGCGGCCTCGCCCTCGGGCTCGGGCTCGGCGGCTTCGGCTTCGGGCGCCTCGGGCGCATCGTCCGGCTCGGCCTTCGACGATCCGGTCCGGTTCTCGAAGTGCCCCTCGAGGTCGACCTCGCCCATCGACTGGCGGCGCGCCTGCTCCTGCGTCTCCTTCGCCGCGGTCAGCTCCGACTCGCTGTACGGATCGATCAGCACGTCCGGCTGCACGCGCACTTCCTGGATCGAGCGGCCGCTCGGCAGGTAGTAGAGCGCCGTCGTCAGCCGCAGACCGGAGCCGTCCTCGAGCGGGATGATGGTCTGCACCGACCCCTTGCCGAAGGTCTGCGAGCCCAGCACCAGCGCGCGCTTGTGATCCTGTAGCGCGCCCGAGACGATCTCCGACGCGGAGGCGCTGCCGCCGTTCACGAGCACGACCATCGGGTAGTCGCCCTCGGTGCCTTCCTTCTTCGCGTGCCACTCCATGCGGTTGCCGCCGCTGCGGCCTTCCGAGAACACGATCAACCCGTCATCGATCCACACGTCGCCGACTTTCACGGCCTGATCGAGCAACCCGCCCGGGTTGTCGCGCAGGTCGAGCACGAGCCCGCGCAGACTTCCGCCGGCGTTCGCGTGCGCGGTCTTCAGGGCGTCCTGCAGGTCGTCGGCGGTGCGCTCCTGGAACTGCGAGATGCGCACGTACGGGATGTCCTTCTCGAGCATGTGGAGCTGGACGCTCGACACGCGGATCGACGCGCGCTTGATGATGAACGGCTTCGGCTGGGTCCAACCCGCGCGCAGGATCTGGATCATGATCTTGGTGCCGCGCGGACCGCGCATCAGCTTCACGGCCTCGAGCAGGTTCATGTCCTGCGTGCTCTTGCAGCTCTTCTCGGTGGCTTCGGGGCAGACCGCGACGATCTGATCCTTGGCGTGGATTCCGGCCAGCGCGGCGGGCGTGCCGTCGATCGGCGAGACCACGGTCACGAAGCCGTCGCCCTTGCCGTTGTCGCCCTTGGTGATCTCGATGCCGAGGCCTTCGAATTCACCCTTGGTGTCGCGCTGCATCTCCTTGTAGAGATCGCGCGAGAGATAGGAAGTATGGGGATCGAGCGTGTCGAGCATGCCCTTCAGCGCGCCTTCGACGAGCTGGTGCTCGTTCACGTCCTTCACGTAGTGCTGCTCCACCAGGTGCAACACATTCGTGAGTAGCGCGAGATCCTCGTAGCTCGGCCCGGTCGGACTCGAGCGCAGCGTGCCCGCACCGCCCGCGACCAGCGCCGCCAGCAGAGCGACCGGCAGTGCGATGCGCAGGATCTTCCGAAGTCTCGTGGGGTGCGTGCTCATCCATGCCTTCCTGAGTAGGGGCTCACTTTTCGAGCCAGAGCGCCGGGTCGACGGCCTTTCCGTCGTGTCGAATCTCGAAGTAAAGCCCGGGTCCGGACGCCGAGCCAGTCTCGCCCACCGATCCGATCGGCTGACCGAGCGAGACTCTGACGCCGGCCGACACCAGAACTTCGTCCAGGTAGCCCGAAACCGACAGGTCGCCCGCGCCGTGGTCCACGATCACCATCTGCCCGTAGCCCCGGAACCAGCCGGCAAAGAGCACCCGGCCGGACGCCACCGCCAGCACCGGCGCGCCCGCCGGCGCGGCGATCTCGATGCCTGTGCGCAGGGTCTGGGTCTGGAACTCGGGGTCGACCTGGCGTCCGAAGCCGGCGCGCGTGCGCCCGCTGACGGGACGTGACGTTTGGCCTCGCGCGAGCCCCTGACCCGCCAGGGCGTCGCCGTCCGGCGCGGGCGCGGAGTCGAGCCCGGGGCCGCGCGCGGCGGGCGCGCTCGGCGTGCTCTTGGGCATGCGCCGGATCGCTTCCTCGAGCTGGCTCGCGGCGTCGCGCAGCTCGCCCGCGGCTTTCTCTTCGCGCTCCGCGCGGCGCTTCAAGAGCCCCACCATGTTGCGGCGCTCGACCAGGCGCTGGCGCGCGCGCTCTTCACGAGCGACCGCCTCGCGTCGCGACTCGGCGACCTCGACCAGGAGGGCCTCGCTCTCGCGCCTGCGCAGGTCGAACTCGCTGCGCTCGCGCGCGTGCTTGGCGAACAGCGTGCGGTCCTGCGCGACGATGCGCGCCATGCCCTCGCGGCGGCGCGCGAAGCTCGCGAAGTCGCCCGCGGACCAGAGCGTCGCGACTCCGCCGGTCGCATTCCATTTGTAGAGCGCGACCAGCCGCTGCTCGAGTCCGCGCTCGGTGGCGGCCAGCGCGCGGGCCGCTGCCTCGGCGCCGCTGCGCGCGACGCCGAGCTCGCGCGTCGCCTCGCGCTCGCGCTCGCGCAACAGCTTCGCACCCCGGCGCGTCTCCGCGAGCTCGCGATCGACCGCCTCGAGCTCGCCGAGATAGCCCTCCGCCTTCGCGCCGAGCTCGCGCGCATTGGCTTCACGCTCCTCGATCTCCCTGCGCAGGCTCTCGAGGCGTTGGCCTTGATCGCCGGCGAGTGCCGCGTCCGGCGCGCCCGCGAGCGCGAGCCACGCGGCGGCGAACGCCGCCGCGGCCGTCGCGCGCGTCACGGGCGATCCTCGAGGCTGAACAGCGACATCAGCGCGCCGCCCACGCCGAGACCGACGCCGAGCGCGAGCAGGCCCAGCGCTTCGCCCGGTCCGAAGAACACCAGCGCCTGCTCACCGACCAGCCAGCCGAGCGCGTCGCCGAGCAGCGGCAGACCAAGCGCGTACAAGCCGCGCAGCAGGAGCAGCGCCGCGAGGGCGGCGAGTCCGCCCTGTAGCGCGCCCTCGAGATAGAACGGCAGACGCACGAACAGCCCGCCCGCGCCGACCAGTCGCTGGATCTGGATCTCGTCGGCGCGCGCGTGCAGCGAGAGCCGCACCGTCGCCGCGACGATCGCGCCCAGCACCAGCACCAGGAACGCGCCGAGCCCCACGCCCAGCCACTCGACCATGCGCACCACGCGCGCGTAGCCCTCGACCCAGGCCTCGCCGAAGCGCACCTCGCTGATGCCCGACACCGCGCCGACCTTCTCGGCGAGCGCGCGCAGCTCGGCCGGCTCGCGTCGGTCCGCCGCGACCACCAGCTCGAACGAGCCGGGCAGCGGGTTCTTCGCCATGCCGTCGAGCACGTCGCCGTCCTCGCCCAGATCGCCGCGCAGCCGCTCCATCGCCTGCTCCGGTGCCACGTAGGCGAGGTCCGCGACGCCCGGCAGTGCGCGCAGGCGCGCTTCGAGCGTCTCGAGCTCCGCCCGGTCCGACGCCACGCCCGACGACATGAACGCGACCAGCTTCAGGTCCGCGCCCACGCGCTCGAGCACGCCGCGCAGGTTCGCCGCGATCAGCAGGTACGAGCCGAGCACGAGCAGACCCGCCGCCATGGTTGCGACCGAGAGCCCGAACACCATCGGCCGCTCGCGCGCGCCGCGCAGTCCCGAACGCAGGCAGACGGCCAGGCGCCGCGCGGAGCGGACGTCGATCACGCGCGCGTCACTCCGATGCTGCGCGCGACCGCGCCCACGCCGTAGGTCTCGGGCGCGCGGTCGGCGATCAGCCGGCCCCCGTCGAGCACGATGCGCCGGTGCCGGTAGCGCTCGAGCAGCGTCGGGTCGTGGGTCGCGACCACCACGGTGGTTCCGCGCGCGTGCGCGTCCGCGATGATGTCCATGATGTCGAGCGCGAGCCCGGGATCGAGGTTGCCGGTCGGCTCGTCGGCGAGTAGCAGCGGCGGATCGTTCACGAGCGCGCGCGCGATCGCCACGCGCTGCTGCTCGCCGCCCGAGAGCGTGCGCGGCCGGTGGTCGATGCGGTGGCCGAGTCCGAGGCGCTTCAACAGGCTCCACACGCGGGTGCGGATCTCGCGCTTCGCGGTGCCGGCGATCTCGAGCGCGATCGCCACGTTGTCGAACACCGTGCGCTCGGGCAGCAGCTTGAAGTCCTGGAAGATCACGCCGATCTGGCGCCGCAGCGCAGGCACCTGCGCCGCCTTCATGCGCGTGATGTTGCGACCCGCGACCAGGATCTGACCGGCGCTCGGCTGCTCCGCGCCGAACAAGAGCCGCAAGAGCGACGTCTTGCCCGCGCCGCTCGAGCCCGTGAGGAACACGAACTCCCCGCGCTCGAGCGTGAGCGAGATGTCGCGCAAGCCGTACGTCCCGCCCGTGTAGCGCAGGTCGACGTGGTACATCTGGATCATTGTCGGCTCACTTCCTGCCCTGTTTCCCGGAGGGGGAGGCGAAGCCGGGTCGGGTCAGCGGGCGGCGAGATGCGCGACGATCACTTCGTCGAGCGAGCGGCGCGAGAGCACGTCCGCGCCGAAGACCGCTTCGCGTGCGGTGTGCGCTCCCGGACTGGTCTGCGCGTTGGCGGAGACGAGCCCGAGCTTGTCGTCGGCCTTGCCGGACTTGAGCGCTTGCACCATCGCGCTGTGCTGCGCCTCCATCAGCTGACGCACGATCGATTCGCGATCCGCGTCGTCGAGCTGATCGGCGTAGCTCGTCTTCTTGGAGAAGAGGATCGCTCCGCCGCGGTACAAGAGCGTGATGATGCTCGGGCTGTCCTTGCCGCCGTCCTCGGTCTGGACGTGAAAGATCTGCCCCTGGTAGCGGATGTTCGTGTTGAAGCCGCCGACCATCGCCTGTGTCACCCCTCCGCGGCCGATTGTGCGAGACGCAGCTCGGCCTCGCAACGTATCGGCCCGCGGCCTCGCCGCCCAAAGTCAGGGACGCTTCCCCAAGAGGGATGGCCCGGAGTCGGAAGAGCTCCGGACCATCCCAGGAGGGGGCGGTCCTACCTGACCGCCAAGGGGATGCGAGTGCGCCGCGCGCGGGCGACGCAGAGCGCGCACGCGAACAGCGCGAGCGGTGCGGCCGCGACCGGCTCGGGCACCGAGAGCGGGCCAGAGCCGGGCGTCGGCACGTCCAGCAGCGCGAAATCGGCGAGGTTGTCGTTCGTGTCCTGGTTGGCGAACAAGCGCGCGAGGCTCTGACCCGCGGCGCCGTCGGGCGCGGCGCTGCCCTCGCCGGCGAAGATCTCCGTCGCTCCGAACAGGCCGTAGCCCAGCGCGTCGAGCAGGTTGCCCAGCGCGTCGCGCAGCACGATCGAGTCCGGTCCGTTCTGGAAGTCGAAGTTCGCGAGCAGGTCGGCGTTGGCGACCTGAGTGGCGCCGAGGTCGGAGTCGGCCACCACGAAGAAGCCGTCGCTGCTGATTGCTCCCGCGAGCGTGAGGATCGGCCCGATCGCGCCGTCCGCACCGTTCACGCCTTCGATCCGCCAGCCCTCGAGTGAAGTGCCGGGCTCGCCGTAGAGCTCGACGAAGACCGTGCCGTTGTCGCTGCCGATCGCGTCGTAGAGCAGCTCGCTGATCTGCACCGCTTGCGCCGGTGTCGTGGTCAGTGCGCCGATCGCGAACGCGAGCGCGCCGAGGACGTTGCCATTGATTCGCTTCATCAGGGTTCCCTTTGTGCTTCGAGGGGTGAGTTCGCAGCGAGGCGCGAGAACACGCCTCCGCTCCAGGCGTCCAGCTGCGCGGCGAGCTCCGCCGCGTCGAGCTCGAGCTCCGCGCGCTTCGCGGCGTCGGCATCGCCGAGCGCGTCGAGCTGCGCGAGCACGCGCAGTCGCCCGAAGTACAGGTGGTTCACGCGCTCGAGCACCTGGTCGCGCAGCGTCACCAGACTGCGTCGCTCGCGCGAGATCGCGAGCGCGTGGTCGGGCGAGGCGAGCTCGGACAGCTCCCAGACCAGCGAGATGCCGACGTCGTAGCCCTGCTTGCGATCGCTGTCGCTGTCGAAGAGCCGCGCCTGCACGCCCGAGGTGAAGACCTCGTCGTGGTCGACGCCGCGCGACGTGTCGCGGTCGTAGACGAGCGATGCGCGCAGTTCCGGCCACAGACCCGTGCGCCGCGCGCGCTCCTCGAGCTCGCGCATGCGCGACGGCGAGAGCTCTAGGTACGAAAGCGCCGCGCGCTGCAGCGCCTGGATCTGCGAGGCGCGCGCGCGCGGCGGCACGTCGCGCAGCGTCTTGTCGGCTTCCGGAGCGCGTAGCGCCTCGGACTCGGGCGGTGCGGCCGACGCGCGCGCGGCCAGCGAGAACGAAGCGATCCCGCGCTCGGTCGCGACCAGCAGATCGTCGCCGGCGACGGCGAGTCCGTACGACGGCACCGAGAGCGCCTGCCGATCCGCCGCGCCTGTGACCTGGTCGTCGAGCGCGTAGACGCCGCCTTCGGCGGCCGCGAACAGCCGGCCCTGGGCGTGTGCGAGCGCGAACAGCCGACCGGCCCCGAGCTCGATCCGGCGCGCGCCCGCGCCGCTCACACGCAGGACCCCGCTGGGTACACAGAGGAGCGTCGCATCGGCGGTCGCGACCGCGCCGCACAGCTCCCACCACCCCGGCTCGAGCCCGCTCACGCGCTGCGCGAATTCGCGCCCGGCCGACCCGGCCCAGAGCGCGCCATCGATCGCGAGCCACAGATCCTCGCCCGAGCTCGCCACCGCGCCGACCTCGCCCGCCGGCAGACCCGGCTCACGCGCGAACTCGCGCGCTCCGACGTCGCGCCGGTACAGGCCCGCGGCGGTCGCGATCCAAGCCGTACCGCGCGCGTCGATCGCGAGTCCGCGCACGTCCGCGCCCGCACCGAGCGAGATCTCGCGCGCGTCGGAGCGGTCGGCGTTCCACTCGAACAGACCTCCCCCGCTCGCGACCAGCGCCCCGGTCTGCGTCACCGCCAGGTCGCGAACCGCGTCGCGCGCCAGCACCAGCCGCCAGGCGCGCGCGTCGCCGCGGCGTTCGTACAGACCGGCGTCCGTACCGAGCAGCAGCCCGCCCGACGTGGCGGCGAGCTTGGTCGGCAGACCGGGCGGCGCCGCGCCGAGCCAGTTCGGCAGCAGCGTCTCGGGCAGCGCGAGTGCGAGCAGCAGTGCGATGGTCGCCGACATGGCGGCCGGTTGAGCAAGCCGCGTGCCGTGGGTTCGCGCGTGAAACCGCGAGCATTCACGCGGAGCTTCGGCTCGATGTGAACATCGCGCGCGAAGCGCGTGAAGTGCGCGACACGCGCGCGTCCCGCTCTGTTGATCGGCTGGAGGGCGGGCCGTAGAATCCGCGCGTGTTCCGACACGCCGTCCGACCGCTGCTCGCGCTGGTACTCGCGCTCACGTCGGCGCGCGCCGACGCCGCGCTGTATCGCTGGGTCGATGAAGCGGGCGTCACGCACTACGCGACGGATCTCGACGCGATTCCCGGCAGCGCGCGCGACGACGCGCTCGAGATCGTGGCGAGCCCCGCGCCGCTCGCCGCGACGCGCGCGTTGCCGGTGCCTCCCGCGCCATCCGCGACGCCCGAAGCCGTACCCGAGCCGCCGCCTCCGAGCGCGCCCGCGCTTCCGCCGACCGAGGTCGCTCCGCCCGCGCCGAGCGCGATCGAGTCGCCGGCGATGACTCCCGAGCCCGCGGCGACACTGGCACCCGCTGCACCGATCGAACCGACCGAAGCCGCGCCGGTCGAACCGACCGGAACCGCGCCGACGACCGAGTGGCCCGCGGTGACGCCGGCCGCTTCTCCTCCCGTCTTTCCGGGTCCCGCTGCGGAACCCGAGCTCCCGTCCGACGATCCGCGTGCGGTCGAGGTCGCCGAGCTCGAGGCGAAGATCGCGGCCGACCGCGAGCAGCTCCGGAAGATGATCTCGACCAAGCGCTGGGACAGCGCGGAGCTCGCGTCGGATCCGAACATTCGCGAGATCGCGGAGCGCCTGCCGCGCCTGCAGGCCGAGCTCGCGGCGCTGCGCGCGGAGACCGTGCCCTAGGTGCGCGCGCGGCGCGCAGTCGCGCGGGCACCGCACCCGTGAGCCGGCGGATCGTCGCGCTCGCCGGCGGCGTCGGCGCCGCGCGCTTCCTCTCTGGGCTGGTGCGCGTGCTGCCGCCCGAAGAGCTGACCGTGATCGTCAACACCGGCGACGACCGCGACTTCTTCGGCCTGCGCGTGTGCCCGGACCTCGACATCGTCACCTACACGCTGGCGGGCGTGGTGAACCCCGAGACCGGCTGGGGCTTTCGCGACGACACCACCGCGTGTCTCGACGCGCTGCGCCGGCTGCGCAGCGACGTCTGGTTCCGGCTCGGCGACCGCGACCTGGCCACGCACATCCACCGCACGGAGCGGCTGCGCGCCGGCGCGACGCTCTCGGAAGTCGTGCGCGAGATCGCGACCGCGTTCGGCCTGCGCGTCGAGCTCCTGCCGATGACGGAGCGCGACGCGCCGACGCGGGTCGTGCGCGGCGACGGCACGCGCACCGACTTCGAGGAATACATGGTGCGCGACGGCGCGCCCGAGGACATCGCGGAGGTCGACCTGTCCGCGGCGCGCAGGTCGGTGCCGGCGCCGGGCGTGCTCGAGGCGCTGGCGGGCGCGGAGCACGTGATCGTGTGCCCGTCGAACCCGATCGTGTCGATCGGCACGATCCTGTCCGTGCCGGGCGTGCGCGCGTCACTCGAAGCGCGACACGATGCGGTGTCGATCTCGCCGCTGGTCGGCGGCGCGCCCGTGAAGGGCCCGGCCGATCGGCTGCTGCGCGCGGTCGGCGCCGAGGTCTCGAGCGCGGGCGTGGCCAGCCTGTATCGATCCTTCTGCCGAGCGATGGTGATCGACCGCCGCGATGCGCACGAGCGCGAGGCGATCGAGCGGCTCGGCTTCGCGGTGCGCGTCGAGGAGACGCTGATGAAGACGCCCGAGATCGCCGCGAACCTGGCGGCGAGCGTGCTCGCGCTCGCGGGCCAGCGCCCATGAGCCCTCCGTGAGGGTCGCCGCGGCGGTGCCGGTGAAGGACTTCGCGCGCGCGAAGCGCCGCCTGCGCACGCGCTTCGACGACGCCTCGGTCGAGCGCATCCTGCGAGCATTGCTCGCCGACGTGCTCGGCGCGCTCGCGGATTCGAAGCGCGTCGAGCGCGTGTTCGTGCTGACCGACGACGAAGCGGTCGCGGAGGCGGCGCGCGCCAGCGGCGCGACCGCGTCACTGCGCGTGCCCGATCCCGGTCTCAACGAAGCCATCGACGCAGCGGCCGCCGAGTGCACGGCAAACGGCTACGACGCGCTGCTGGTCTCGCTCGGCGACCTTCCGCTCCTGCGCGGCGCGGACGTCGACGCGGTGATCGAAGCCGGCGAGCGCTCGCCGGTCGTGATCGTACCCGCGGCCGATGGCGGCACGGCCCTGCTCTTCCGCCGCCCGCCGCTCGTGATGCCCGCGCGCTTCGGGCCCGAGAGCTGCGCCGCGCACGAAGCCGCGGCGCGCGAGCGCGGCATCTCCCCGATCGTGCTCGGCTCGATCGCAGAGAGCGTGCGCAGCGACCTCGACACGCCCGACGACGCCGAGCGGCTCGCGCGTTCCGAAACCACCTGCCGCACCGCCCTCGTGCTCCGGGAGCTCTTGCGATGAACGAGATCCGAATGCGCGCCCTCGAAGGGCTGCCCGAAATTCCCGTCGGCGACGACCTGCCCGCGCGGCTCGCGGCGCTGGTGCCCGCCGGCCCCGGCATCCTCGTGGTCGCGCAGAAGGTCGTCTCGAAGGCGGAAGGCCGGCTCGTGCGGCTGTCCGAGATCACGCCGTCGCCGCGCGCGCTCGAACTCGCGCGCGAGCTCGGCAAGGATCCGCAGCACACGGAGCTCGTGCTGCGCGAATCGAAGCGCGTGGTGCGCACCGCTCCGGGCGTGCTGATCACCGAGACGAAGCATGGCCTGATCTGCGCGAACTCCGGCGTCGATCTGTCGAATGCACCGGGCGACGACGTGGCCGTGCTGCTGCCGCTCGATCCCGACGCCAGCGCGGAGCGCATCCGGCTCGCGCTCGGGCCCGGCCGCGCGGTGATCGTCAGCGACACGTTCGGCCGTCCCTGGCGCGAGGGTCTGGTCGACGTGGCGATCGGTGTCGCCGGTCTCGCGCCGCTGCGCAACTACATCGGCGAGCACGACCGCGCCGGCCGCGAGCTGCAAGTCACCGTGATGGCACGCGCCGACCAGATCGCCGCGGCCGCGGGACTGCTGATGGAGAAGGACAAGGGCCAGCCCGCGGTCTGGGTCGAGGGCGTTCCGATCGAGGGTCGCGGCACCCTGCGCGATCTGCTGCGCGATCCGACGCGCGATCTTTTCCGCTGAAAAGTTCTCCCCGCAGCGTCGAAATCCCGTGACAGAATCCTGCGGGCCCCGCGCGGGGGAGCGCGGTGGCTTCGTTCCGAGACTAACTTGGGGAGGGGCTGAACTTGCGAATCCGAATCCTTGCATCGCTGGTCTTGATCGGGTCATTTGGCTTCGGCGGCACACCGCTTGCGAACACGCTCACGCAGAACCTGTCGTGGACGATCGACCGCGCGAACACCACCACGAAGTACCGGATGGTGGCGTATGGCGATTCGATCAACGCGGGCTACTACGGCTCGATCTCGCGCGCGGCCAAGCGCGCGGCGCCGAACGTCGACGGCGAATATCTGTCGAAGCTGTGGAACGCCGACATCGAGGTCGTGCGGCGCGCCAAGTCCGGGGCGGTGGCCTCGGACATCTACAACAACAAGATCGTCGCCGAGCGCTCGTACATGCAGAACGCCACCACGCGCGTGGTCACGTTCGAGATGTGCGGCAATGACGGCCTGCAGGCGCGTTCGAGCTTCGCTGGCCAGAGCGGCACCTGCAACTACGCGCCGCTCACGAGCGCGGAGTCGAACTGCTCGAACTACACGCAGCTCGCCATGCAGTACATCAACACCAACGCGCACGCGAACGTGCGCCACAAGTCGATCTCGAATCTCTACTACCCCGGCTACGCCGCGGACAACGCGCTGGCGAACTGCACGGACTCGAGCACCGGTCAGCGCCCGAACAAGCAGCAGGTGTTCCTGCCCTCGCTCGCGCGCATGAACTGGCGCGCCTGCAACTTCGCGAACACGCACGGCTTCGCTTGCGCGGACAGCTTCGCGCAGTACATGGCGGCCGACTACGACTCGAACGGCGACGGTCTGGTGGATGCGGCGGCGATCGCCTACGTGCAGGGCGAATCCGAAGCGGCCTACGTCAACAAGATCGCGGTCACCTACCGGGCGACGCTGCGCGACGCGAACACGAAGTTCGTGAACGCGAGCACCAGCTACGACTACATCCAGTCCGACAACACGCACCCGACCTACACGGGGGCGACGATCTACCTCGGCTTCATCGGCGGCAGCGGCAGCGGCACGGGCGCGCCCGATTACACCGACGCGCAGATCGTCAACGGCCAGAACCCGGTCTGGAACCGCTTCGGCCACGAGCGCATGGGCTGGGCGCTGTCGGTCTTCAATCCGGCTACACCGTAAGGGGTCAGGGGAGGAAGCGGAGCAAGAGCAGGAGCGGCACTCCGGCGTAGTACGCGATGCCGCAGACGAGCTCCGCCGCGCGTCTCGCCTCCTCGGTACGAGAAGGCGAGACGCGCGCTATCCCGAAGCAGGCGAGCTCGGCCAGCACGCGCCAAGCCGCGGCCCAGATCAGCAGGTACACCGTCGTCGCGGCCCAGTAGGTCGCGAACGTGCGCAGCCAGGCCGCGAGTCCCATCCCGTGGTACTCGCCCAACAGTCCACCGTACGAGATCTGCTGGTGCACGTTGAAGAGCAGCGCCGTGGGCAGCAGCGCGAAGCCGGGGAACTTCAGCAGCCTACGCGCGCGGCTCGGCGGAGGCACTTCGCCGCGCGCCGACATCCAGCTCGCGAGCGTGCCGTCGAGCGCTTCCGGCGTGCCGCCGACGCGCGCGATGTCGAGCGCGCGCAGGATCGGCGACGGATCGCGCAGCGCGAGCCCGAACTGCAGCCGTTTTCCGGAGCGAAGGTCGATCCCGAAGCCCGGCGCAGGCAGCGGCAGGCTCCAGGCCCGCACGCGCTCGATCGAGGCCAGGGGGATCTCCATGCGTTCGCCGCGGCGCTCGATGATCAGGTCCGGCACGCGTACGGTGACGTCGGCCGCGAACCAGCCCGCGAATCGCCAAGCCGCGTACGCGGGTAGGGCCACGTAGATCGCGAACGCCTGCAGCAGGACGGGTGGGGTCACCGGCGGGTCGTTCGCGAGCAGCGCCGCCGCGCCGAGCAGAGCGAGCCCGAGCGAGGCCGCGACCACGAGCAGCGCCATCACCGCGCGCGCCCAGCCCGGATACGCGCGCGCCTTGGCTGTCACGCTCGGGTCGTCATATGATTCGCGCGAGGTCACCACTACGACGACGAAACACTCCCGGAAGGACGAGGACGGGATCAGAGTCATCGAGACGCGCGCGCCGCGCAAGCGCCGCTGGCTCGCGCTCGCGCTCGCGCTCGTCGTCGGGGGTGCCGCCGCGGGTCTTTGGCTCGCCGCGGACGTGTGGCGTTCGCGCGTGGTCGCCGCTGGCGCGGCGAGCGCGACGAAGGACGTAGCGAGCGCCGCGGCTCCGAACGCCGCGCCCGCGCCGCGCCTGGCCGAGAAGCCGATCGGGTTGCCCGTGTTGCGCGCAGCGCCGCCGTCTACGCCGAGCCAGGAAGAAGAGGAGCTCGCGCTCGAACGCAAGCTCGCCGGCGAGCCCACCTTCACGATCGCGCCTCCGGGTAGCCCGAGGAGCGGGATGGCGCTGTTTCCCGCTCCCGGGTCCGAGCCGCTGCTGCGCGGGATCGTCGTGCCCGAGGATTTCGAGCTGCCCGAGGGCTACGTGCGACACCATCAAGTGACGGACGACGGACAGCCCCTGCCGGCGATCCTGATGTTCCACCCCGACTACGAGTGGGTCGACGACGGCGGCGAGCCGATCGCGCTGCCGGCCGATCGCGTGGTGCCCGCCGAGCTCGCGCCCGAGGGCATGCCGATCGAGCGGCTCGCACCGCCGGGCTCGACCGACTCGGGGCCGGGCTCCTCCTCCTGAATCGCCGCGCGAAGCGCTCGGTGATGCTGGCGATCGCGGCGGTCGGTGCGACGTCGCTGCTGCTCGGTGTGTACTCGCGCGCGGTCTGGCCGACGCACGTGCTCGGATTCGTGGCGCTGCTGCCGTTCCTCGCCCTGCTCGATCGCGCGCGCACGCTGCGCGGCTCGCTCGGTGTCGCGGTCTTGCAGAGCATCGGCTTCGCGCTCGCGGTCTTCGCCTGGTTCGCCGACGCGCTCGCGGCCTACACCGGTGTTTCGCGCGCTGCGACGCTCGCACTGCTCGTGCTGCTGGCGCCGCTCTTCCAGCCGCAGCTGGTCGTGTTCGCGCTCGTGCGCACCGCCGCGCGCGCACGAGTCGGTGCGACGCGCGGCGCGCTCGCGACGGCTTGCGCGTGGGTCGCCGCGGAGTGGGTGCTGCCGAAGCTGCTCGGCGACACGCTCGGTCACGGACTGCACGCGTCGGCGTGGCTGCGCCAGGGCGCCGATCTCGCCGGGCCGGCCGGGCTCACGTTCGCGCTCCTGCTCGCGAACGAAGCCGCGCTCGCGACGCTGCGCGGCCGTGCGCGCGCCGCGCTCGCGTTCGTCGCGATCGTCGCCGCGCTCTCGGCCTACGGCGCGTTTCGACTGAGTCAGCGCGCGAACGACGCAGCGTCGCCACCGCTCCTGACGGCCGCGCTGATCCAGGCCGACGTGCGCGACTACGCGAAGCTGCGCGAGCAGCTCGGCAGCTTCGAAGCGGTGCGCGCGATCCTCGATACTCACTTCGCGATGTCGGCCGAGGCGCTCGCGCGTGGCGGCGTCGATCTGCTGGTCTGGCCCGAGACGATCTACCCGACCACGTTCGGATCGCCGAAGAGCCCCGACGGCGCGATCGCAGATCGCGCGATCGCGGCCTTCGCCCGCTCGACCGGCGTGCCGCTCGTGTTCGGCGCGTACGACGCGGAGGGCGGGGCCGAGTACAACGCCGCGATCTTTCTCGACCCGCAGGCCGACGGCCGCGCGTCGTTCGAGGCCTATCGCAAGGCGCGACTCTTCCCGCTGACCGAGCGCGTGCCCGGCTGGCTCGATTCCTCGAGTCTGCGCGACGCCCTGCCCTGGCTCGGCGCGTGGCGCGCGGGACCGGGAGCGGCAGTCGTGGCGCTTCGACTCGCGGACGGCCGCACGCTCCGCATCGGCCCGATGATCTGCTACGACGCGCTCGCGCCCGAGCACGCGCGCGCGGCCGTGCGCGCTGGCGCGGAGCTCCTGCTCGCGCTCTCGAACGACTCCTGGTTCGACGGCGGCGAGGGCCCGCACCTACACCTGATCGTGTCGGCGTTCCGCTCGATCGAGACGCGCCGCCCGCAGCTTCGGGCGACGCCGACAGGAATCTCGGCCGCGATCGACGCGACTGGTGAGATCACGGCATTCGCACCCGTCGGCGCGCGCGAGGCGCTGGTCGCGTCGGTGCCCGCGGGCGGCGGCGGGTCGCTGGCGCTCGCGCTCGGCGACTGGCTCGGGCCCGTGTCGCTGCTAGCCGTCGTCGCCCTGCTCGCTCGCCAGCGAACGCGCGAGCCGTAGCGAGGGGACGTTGTCGGGCGCGATCGACAGCACGAAGCGCTCGACGCCGTGTTCGCGACGCGCCCAGTCCATCAGCGCCTGACACGCCTCGCGCGCGTAGCCGCGCCGCCGGTCCGGCTCGAACACCGTGTACGCGAGCTCTACACCGTCCGGCGTGGGCGGCCCGTGACAGCCGATCTGTCCGACCATGCGCCGCTCCTCGCGGAGCACGATCGCGCGCATCGACCAGGGCGCGAGCGCGGGCTCCGCGCGCAGCCGCTCCAGGAACAGCGCCTGCGTGTCGCGCAGGTCCGGCCAGTCGTCGGGCACGCGCGCGCCCAGAAGTCGAGACGCCTCGCCGGCGTCGCCCGCCAGAGCGGCGTCGAGGAACGAGAGCGCGAGCGGCACCAGGTCGAGCCGCGCGCTGCGAATGGGCGCAATCAGCGTTTGCACAGTCTCGAGCACGGCACCCCGTCACCATCGCCGTCCAGGCGCGAGAGTCCGCAGGCCTCCAAGTAGAAGTGAGCCTCGGCGCAGCCCGTCATCTCGCGGCAGTAGGTCTTCGTTCCGCACCGAAAGGCGTCCTGCTCGGACTTCACCGCAGGATTCGCGGCGGGCCCCTCCGGCCCGTCGGAATGCCGCCACTGCCACGGCGGAACGCGCTCGCTCTCGGGCAGCGCCCACAGCCCGCGTTGCTCGGCGCGCGCCTCGCGCTCGAGCGCGAGCAGCGCCGCATCGTCGCTGTACTTCCGATACACCCACGCCGCGCCGAGCCGGACCAGCTCGGCGTTCACGTCGAGCTCGCCGACGAAGACGCGCGCGAGCAGCCGGCCGTAGCTGTCGGCGCCCTGGCTCTCGAGTCGGACCTCGCGCCCAGACACCAGCTTCACCAACGCCTGGCGCGATTCGCGCGCGTAGGGTTGATCGTGCTCCGGCGTGTCGATCCAGAGCAGTCGCACCTTGTGCGTGTCCTTGCCGGCGATCTCGACGCTGAGGGTGTCGCCGTCGCTGACCTTCACCACGCGCGCGGTGAACACCGCGTGCGGCGAGGCCGCGACGAGCGCGAGCACGAGCAGAATCGCTGCGAGGACTCGCACGCGCCCGATCAGCCGAACAGCCGCTTGCTGGCCAGATCCGCGCCCGCGCGCAGGCTGCGCAGCTTCTCCCAGACCAGCTCCTCGGCCACGTCGCCGAAGCCGGCGGCGGTCGCGAAGCCGCAGTCCGTACCTGCGAGCACGCGCTGCGGATCGCCGAGCGCGGCGGCGGCGCGCTCGATCCGCTCGGCGACGACCTCCGGGTGCTCGACGTAGTTCGTGGTGGTGTCGATCACGCCCGCGATCAC
>JANNLG010000141.1:0-3255 GCA_031396695.1 Deltaproteobacteria bacterium | reverse complement strand
CATCGACTTCTCGCGCTCGATCCGCGAGTCCGTGGCCGAGACCGAGTTCGCGCTCGTGTTCGGCGGCCTGCTCGCGGTCCTGACCGTGTTCGTGTTCCTGCGCCGCATGCGGCCCACGCTGGTGGTCGCGGCGGCGATCCCCGTCTCGCTGATCACGACCTTCGCGCTGGTCTGGCTGGCCGGCTACACGCTGAACACCATGACGCTGCTCGGCATGGCGCTCGCGATCGGCGTGGTGATCGACGACGCGATCATCGTGCTCGAGAACATCGAGCGGCACCGCGAGATGGGCAAGAACGCGCGCGACGCCGCGATCGACGGCACGCGCCAGATCACCTTCGCCGCGACCGCCGCAACACTCTCGGTGACGGCCGTGTTCCTGCCGGTCGTGTTCGTGCAGGGCATCGTCGGCAACTTCCTGGGCGAATTCGGGCTGACGGTCGCGGGCTCGGTGCTGATCTCGCTGTTCGTCGCACTCACGCTCACGCCGATGCTGGCGTCGCGCATGCCACCGCCCAAGGAGCGCTCGCACGGCGGCATCTACCACTACCTCGAGGTCGGCTTCCTGAAGCTCGAGCGCAGCTACGAGAACGCGCTCGACTGGACGCTCGGGCACCAGTGGACGACGCTCGCGATCGCCGTCACCTCGCTCGGCGTCGCGTGCGGCGCGGGCTCGCAGCTCGGCACCGAGTTCTTCCCCGCGTCGGATCGCGGCATGTTCTTCTCGAACTTCGAGACGCCGCCCGGCACCACGCTCGAGGCGACCGACGAGTACCTGCGAATGAACGAGGAGTACCTGCTCGCGCAGCCCGAGATCGAGGGCATCTTCGAGGCGATCGGCGTCGGCGGGCGCGACGGCATCGGCCGGCCCAACGCCGGCATGATGTTCGCGACGCTCTCGCCTCTGCACGAACGAGAGCGCGACGCGCAAGCGATCATCCGCGACGCGCGTGCCGTGCTCGGCGCGATCCCCGGGCAGAAGATCAAGATCTTCGATCCGTCGACGATGCAGGGCGGCGGCGGAAGCGGCGCGCAGTTCGAGGTGATGCTGCGCGGGAACCTCGCGCTCGGCGAGCTCGACCAGGTCGCCGACCGCTTCATCGCCGCGCTCCAAGCGCGCGGCGGCTTCGTCGATCTCGACAAGAGCTTGAAGCTCGGACTGCCGGAAGTGCGGATCGTGCCGGATCGCGAGAAGGCGGCCGAGCTCGGCGTCGACGCGTCGACGCTGGCGCAGGTCGTGCAGCTCATGGTGGGCGGACTCGACGTGGGCGTCTTCAAGGAAGGCGGCAGTCGCTACGACATCCGCATGCGGCTCGAGCGCAAGGACCGCGACACGCCGGCCGAGATCGAGAACTTGTACGTGCGCGGCTCCGACGGCCAGCTCACCGAGCTGCGCAACTTGATGAAGATCGAGACGGGCGCGGCGCCATCGGCGATCACGCGCTCGAACCGGCAGCGCAGCGTGACGGTGTCGGGCAACCTCGAGGGCAAGCCGATGGGCGAGGCGATCGACGACGCGTTCGCGGTCGGCAAGGAGATCCTGCCCGAGGACGTGACGATCGCGCTCTCGGGCTCCGCGCAGTCGATGCAGGAGAGCGTGCGCCAGTTCGGCCTCGCGGTGCTGCTCGGCCTGCTCGTGATCTACATGGTGCTGGCCGCGCAGTTCGAGAGCTTCATCCATCCGCTCTCGGTCATGCTCGCGGTGCCGTTCGCGCTGGTCGGCGCGATGCTCGGCCTGCTCGTCACCGGCAACACGATCAACCTGTTCAGCATGATCGGGATCCTGCTCTTGTTCGGCCTCGTCACCAAGAACTCGATCCTGCTCGTCGACTACGCGAATCAGCTCCGCGCCGAGGGGCTCGACAAGGTCGCGGCCATGCGGAAGGCGGCGCCGATTCGCATGCGGCCGGTGTTGATGACGGCGATCTCGATGATCTTCGGTGTGCTGCCCGCGGCGCTCGGCATCGGCCCCGGCGCGGAGACGCGCGCGCCGATGGCGATCGCGACGGCGGCCGGCATGACTTCGTCGATGCTGCTCACACTGCTGATCGTGCCGGTCTTCTATCTGAAGATCGACGACGGCGTCGAAGCCTTGCGCCGCCTGCTGCGCGGCCGGCCGACGCCGCCCACCCTGTCCACCGAGGCCCGCCCGCCCAGCGCCGCTTGACCCGGGCGCTCGGGATCCGTACGGTGAGGATGAGAGCGATTCTCACTATCGAGACGCCTCGAGGGAATGGACGTGGTGATGGGTTTTCGGCCGTCTCGAGTGCTGCTTTTCGTCACACTCCTCCTGTCCGTCGTCGCCGGCTCAGCCGCGGGCGACGATCGCGACATCGCGCGCGACGACGAGATCACGGAGCTCAAGCGCAAGCTCGACGTGGTGGTCACCGAGCTCGAGACGCTGCGCACGCAGGTGGTGGCGCCCGAGGCGCCGTCGCAGCTCGTGAGTCAGTACGGCCTCGGGCCCGCGGCGTCGAAGATCTACGGCGTCGCACGGGGCGTCTCGATCGGCGGCTACGCGGAGGGCGCCTACGTCCGAGGCAACTCCGGCGCCGACGATTCGTGGGACATGACGCGCGTCGTCGCGTACCTCGGCTACAAGTTCAACGACTGGATCGTCTTCAACACCGAGCTCGAGTTCGAGCACGCCAGCACCTCACGAGAGGGCTCGGTCAGCGTCGAGTTCGCGACCCTCGATTTCTTGCTCCGTCCGGAAATCAACGTCCGCGCCGGCCTGGTGCTGATCCCGATGGGCATCGTGAACGAGCTCCACGAGCCGCCGTTCTACTTCTCGAACTTCCGGCCCACGCCGGAGCGCGTGATCATTCCGTCGACCTGGCGCGAGAACGGGATGGGCATCTTCGGGAACCTGGGTGAGCGGCTCTCCTATCGCGTCTACGTCGTGAACGGAATGCTCGCCAGCGATTTCAGCTCGGCCGGGCTGCGCGGCGGGCGGCAGAACGGCAGCGAGTCGATCGCCAACGACCTGGCCGTGGTCGGACGCCTCGACCTCGACCTGTTCGAGGGCATGCGCGTGGGCGGCTCGTACTACGCGGGCAACTCGGGTCAGGACCAGGACATCGACGTCGGTGGCACCGACTTCGACGTGCCCGATGCGCGCACGACGGTCTGGGAGGTGCACGGCGAATACCGCTGGCAGGGGCTGACCACGCGCGCGCTCTGGACGCAGGCGCACGTCGCGGACGCGGGCTCCCTGTCGAGCCTGTTGTCGGCCTCGGGCGCGGACGATCCGGT
>JANNLG010000187.1:0-2483 GCA_031396695.1 Deltaproteobacteria bacterium | reverse complement strand
TTCGACTCGCGGTCGGCCCATTCCCGATAGCTCGCGTCACCGGAGAGCTCGCCCGCCACGATTCCGGCGAGGAGGTCGGCGCCGATCGCGTCGGGAAGCGGGATCGAATACGGCGCGAGGTCCTCGGCGGCCGGCTGCCAGTCGCGACCGAGCTTCAGCGCGAGCGCGCGGCGCAGGCGCTCGGCGTGGCCGCGTTCCTCGCGCGCGTTCTGGAGCAGCAGCTGCGCGGCTTCGGCATTTCCGACCCGCTCGGCGATCCGCTCGTAGAACGTCTCGCCCACGCGCTCCACGCGGTACACGTAGCGCAGCGCGTCGACGTCGAGCTCGCGGAACGTGCCGAGCTTGTCGACGGCGGCGAAGAAGTCGGGCTGGTCCGGCATCGGGAACCTCCGCGGCGTATTCTACGGCCATGAGCAACGTTTCCGCTCGAGAGCTGGGCTTCGACGAGGATCGTCTCGCGCGCGTCGCGCGCGTGCTCGACGCCGACATCGCCGCCGAACGCTGTCACGGCGCCGCGCTGGTAGTCGCGCGCGGCGGGCGCGTCGCGCTCGATCTGGTGCACGGCTTCGCCGACCGGGCGACCGGCCGGCGGCTCGGCCGCGACGCGGTGTTCGTGACCATGTCGGTCGGCAAGCAGTTCACCAACGCCGCCGTGCTCTCGTTCGTCGAGCGAGGGCTCCTGCGGCTACACCAACCGGTGGCGGAGGTGCTGCCCGGCTTCGGGGCGCTGGGCAAGGAACGCGTCACGCTCTTCCAGCTGCTGACGCACACCAGCGGCGTGACGGCCGCGATCCCCACGGTTCCTCCGGACGTGCTGATGAGCGTCGAGAAGACGACCGAGTGGGCGTGCCGTCAGGCGCTCGAGTCGATGCCGGGCGAGCGCGTGAACTACTCGATCTCGGTCGCGCACTCGCTGATGGCCGCCATGTGCGTGCGCGCCGACGGGGGCGGACGCTCGTTCGCCAAGCTCGTCGAAGCAGAGGTCTTTGCGCCGCTCCAGATGCGCGACACCTCGCTTGGCGGCCGCGACGATCTGCTCGCGCGGATCTGTCCGGTGCGCGCCGCCTACAAGGAGCCAGGGCTGTTCGCGCCCGAGGCGCTGGAAGGGATCGGCGAGCTGATGCGGGTTCCCGGCGCCGAGCTGCCCGCGGGCGGCTACCTCACCACCGCGCACGACCTGCACCGCTTCGCGGAGATGTGGCGCCGCGGCGGCGAGCTCGACGGCGCGCGCGTGCTGTCACCCGCCACGATCGAGTACTGCGCGCGGAACCACACCGGCGACATGCCGAACCAGCTCTGGAACTACGCCACCGGCATGCGCGGCTGGGATCCGTTCCCCGCGTACCTCGGCGTCGGACTGTTCCTGCGCGGCGAGAAACCGATCCCCGGTCCGTTCGGCGCGTTCAACTCCGCGCGCACCTACGGCGGCTTCGGCGCCGGCTCGACCGCGTTCTGGGTCGATCCCGCACGCGATCTCTCGTTCGCGTTCTTGTCGACGGGCCTGATGGAAGACAGCTACCACGTCGAGCGTCTGGCGCGGCTCTCCGACCTGGTGGTCGCTGCGCTGGTCGCTTGAGCGCGAGATGAAGTTCGGCCTGCTGCAATTCTTTTCCTGGACGCGGCGAGTCCCGCTCGAAACCGTCTACCAGCGCGCGCTCGACCGGATCGAGATCATGGATCAGGCCGGCTACGACGCGGTCTGGCTCGCCGAGCACCACTTCAACACCTACAGCGTGTGCCCGTCGACGACGCTGATGGGCATGCAGGTGGCGGCGCGCACCAAGCGCCTGCGAATCGGCACCGCCGTCACGCTCGCGGGCTTCTACCACCCGCTGCGTCTCGCGGAAGAGCTCGCGCTGCTCGACATCCTGTCGGGCGGGCGGCTGAACTGGGGCGCGGGCCGCGGCTACGACGCGACCGAGTTCGGCGCGTTCGGCGTCAAGCCGGAGGAGAGCGCCGAGCGCATGCGCGAGTGCGTCGAGATCGTGCTCGCGGCGTTTCGCGACGAACGCGTGAACCACCGCGGGAAGTACTGGCAGTTCGAGAACGTCGAGGTCCTGCCCAAGCCGCTGCAGCGCCCTCACCCGCCGGTCTGGCTCGCGGCCTCGTCACCGGAGTCGGTCGTGCGCGCGGCCGAGTCCGGCTTCTCGATCCTGATGGATCCGCACGCGACGCACGTGGAGATCGGCCGCAAGCACGCGCTCTACCGCGATACGCTCGCGAAGCACGGTCACGAGTACGCGGGGCGCGAGATCCCGATCGCGCGCATGATCGCGGTGGCGCCGACCGACGCCGGCGCGCTCGAGACCGCGCGCGCAGGCGCGCAGTGGACGATCGGCTCGTACGCGAAGCTGCCGGGCACGCCCGACGACCCGAACGCGGCGATCGATCGCTACGTGAACGAGGTCGTGATCCACGGCTCGCCCGAGCGCATGATCGACGAGATCCAGTCCCTGCGCGAGAGCATCGGCCTCGACTCCCTG